>JAPLMG010000080.1 GCA_026387165.1 Candidatus Omnitrophota bacterium | reverse complement strand
TCGATATGCCATAATAAGGTCTCCTTTTTGGGCACATTTATTATAGCATATCCGACGAGAAACGGATATTTATTATAGTATTATTTTAAATTTATTTGTGCTAAAATATCAATAATTGTGACACAGTCTGAATGACGGAAGGCGCATGAAAGAAGCAATGTGCAAAAAATGCACATTATCGCTTGAAACAGGTATTCGGGGACTCGCGATGACGAAGCGAGGCGTGATTAATAATGTATCTTGACAATGTAGTTACATTGTGGTAATATTGTAATAGAGCAAGAAGCGGAGCCCTTGATGCGCATTCATAGTTTTGACTGGGATGAGAAAAATGAAAACCATATAGCTGAACATGGAGTTGCTATTTTCGAAGTAGAGGAGGCAATTCTATTAGGTAAGCCTTTCTATCAAAGAACCAGGGAAGATAAATATATTGCTTATGCTGTTACAGAAGAAGGAAGATATCTCTTTATAATTTTTGTGATTAAAGATAGTAGCCGGATAAGAGTGATTAGTGCCAGAGATATGGATGAGAAAGAAAAGCGTTATTATAAAAAGAGAAAGGGGTGAGATAAATATGAGGAAACTGCCTAAATTTAAAACGGAAAAAGAAGAGGCTCGTTTTTGGGATACGCACAGCCCATTGAATTATTCCGGTGAGTTCAGTGAGGTGAAAGATCCGTTTGAATTCGCTCCAAGCCTTTTAAAAAAAATTGCCGGAAGGCGTGAAGAAAGAAAACGTCAGCTTACTTTGAGGATGGGGCAGCGTCAAATTGATCTAGCCAAGGTCATTGCTAAATACAAAGGATTGGGTTATCAGACTCTAATGAGAATATGGGTTATTACGGGAATACGTCAAGAGCTCAACGCACATCCGGAAATAGAAAAACTTCTTACCACGAAATAAGCTGTGTGCAAAAAAGAAACTTAAAATTCCATTTATAATATCGTATTTGTATGTTTTAACCCCTGATGGATACCTGATGGGGGTGTATAAATGACCTCGAAAAATACTATTCTAACGGAAAAACGTAGGAAAAACGTATATAAGGATGTATAAGGTAGTCATATGATAGCGATACTAAATAAAAAGAGATTGAATGTATTCTTCTCAAGCCTCCTGATGCTTGGGGATTTTGCGGCGATATTTTTGGCCCTCTTTCTTTCATACGAGATCCGCTTCCATTCCAACCTGTTTCCGACGCCCCTGGGGGCTCCCTCCATAGAAAATTATTTCTTACCGGTACTATGGATAGCGCTGCTTCTGGTGCTTGTGATGAATACCTATAGCCTCTACAGGCCGGATCCTACTAAAAAATTCATAGACCACGGTTTTTCGATATTTAAGAGCGTGAGCGTCACGATGCTCTTTGTGCTCGCGGGGACGTTCTTTTACAGGGAGAGAACGTATTCGCGTTCGCTCATATTTATTACATGGGTGAATCTCATCATTCTAATAACTTTTTCCAGGTATCTCTTAAGCGTCTTTTACAAAAAAAGAATTCTACCTAAGACAAGAAAAAGGATAATCATAATAGGCAAACCGGAAAGCATGGATATTATAAAATCGCATGAACGTTATTTTAAGCGTTACGGTGATATCGTGGGAATATTGGCTACGAGGAAGGTTTTGCAGGATTATCCCATATCGGCGAAACATCTGGGCTCGATTGAAAATTTTGAAGAGGCGTTGGATGAGGCGAAGCCGGACGAGGTTATATTATCGGATCTTGAGATCCCCAAAAAGAAGGTGATAGCGATGATACTTGAGGCCGAAAAGAGGATGGTCTCTTTCAAGATAGTGGCGGACCTGTTTGACGTTCTTATACAGCAATTTGAGATCGAAAATATCGATGGCCTGAATCTTATCAGGATAAAAGAGTCGCCGCTAAATCACGTGTATAATAGATTTTTAAAAAGAGGCGTAGATTTTTTTGGTTCGTTATCCGGAATAATCTTTTTTTCGCCTCTGCTTGCAATAGTGGCTTTGATAGTGAAGATAGATTCCAAAGGAAAAGTTATTTTTTCTCAAGAGAGGGTAACGGAGGGTGGGAGGATATTTAAGGTCTATAAATTCAGGACGATGCGCCCCGACGCGGAGGCTAAGACGGGCCCTGTCTTTACCCGGGAAGATGATGAGCGCTGTACGAGAATAGGAAAGTTCTTGAGATGTTATAATGTAGATGAGCTTCCTCAATTATTTAATGTGCTTAAAGGAGATATGAGCTTGGTGGGCCCGAGGCCTGAGAGGCCTTATTTTGTCGATCAGTTCAAGGACGGGATCCCGCGCTATATGAGCAGGCACCATATAAAGGCCGGTATGACGGGGTGGGCCCAGGTGAACGGCCTCAGGCAGGGAACGCCTATAGAAGAACGTATCAAGTACGATCTGTATTACGCCGAGAATTGGTCGATATGGTTCGACTTGAAAGTTATACTGATGTCGCTATTCGCGCTGAAAAATGCCTATTAACATCCTAAACTATATTACAGAGTTTACCCTGTGGGTTTTCCTGTTCGGATCAACATTTTCTAACTCTCTTTCAGAGATCACCATCGGAATTATCATCGGCGTCTTTATCTTAAAGAAGATACTCTGTAAAAAATATTTCCCCCTGTCTTCGCCGATAAATCTCATGCTGTATATACTGTGCGGCATAGTCTTTATCACATTCTTAAGAAGCGCGTATTTCAGTGAGAGCGTGAGGGGGTTTGTGCGTATTGTGAAATTCACGTTCCTGTACTTCGCTCTTATCGACTTTTTCCAGTCGGATGCAAAAAGGCTGAAAAGAACTTTTTGGGTATTGATGATCGTGGCTTGCGTTACATTTCTTAACGGAATTTTTCAGTCGATATACGGCTTTGATCTATTAAGGCATAAGGAATTTATCAAGGATGATTGTTTACGTAGAATACAGGCGTCATTTGTCCATCCGAATGACTTTGGAGCATATATAATACTCATTCTACCTTTGACCCTCTGTTTTTTCAGTTCTTCTATCAAAAGAGGCCAGAGGGCCTTTCTTATAATGAACTGTATCCTGGGCGCTTATTGCCTCTTTAAAACCTCTTCCAGGGGGGCATGGTTGGGATTCATTGTAGGCATAGTAATATACTTTTTTTTCTACAAGAGGAAAGTAACAATCGCAGTCCCCTTGGCAATGATATTACTCGTTATGCTATTGCCGCATGGTTTTGACCGTCTTAAAAGCCTTTTTGCCCTTGAGCAGAACACAGTATGGGAAAGAACACAGCTGTGGAAGGGCACCTGGAATATGGTCAAGGCGCATCCATTTTTTGGGTTCGGTATAAATACGTTTTCCAGATATTTCCCTCAATATAAACCATCGGTATATTGGGGTATTATGTACTCACATAACTCGTATCTTCAGATGTGGTCGGAGATAGGCATCTTCGGTCTTTTGGCGTTCCTGTCCATAATCTTTGCTGTCTTAAGAATAACGTTGCGCGATATGAGAAAGAAGATGCAAAAGGGCCTCGAGGGCCTTATACTTTTAGGCCTAACCGCAGGATATATCGCGTTCTTGATCCAGTCCGGTTTAGACACAAACCTTTTTTCTCTTAAACTTATAACGCTCTTCTGGGTAATGACCGCGTATTTGGTGTCGTTAAATAAATATCTTGAAGAAGAAAAAGTAGAAGAATGTCATGCCCGCGAAACTTGTCCCCGTGAAAACGGGGAACGGGCATCCATAAACAATATTCCGTTAGATTCCCGCTTCCGCGGGAATGACAATGATCAAAATCGAACAGAGATACAATTGCATGACAAAGAACTATTCGATCTCCGCAGTCATATTATCAAAAAACTCTGAGAAGAAGATAGAGAAGTGCCTGGAATCTCTCGCCGGTTGGGCGGATGAGATCCTTCTTGTAGACGGAGGGAGCACGGATAAGACGGCCGATATCGCGAAGCGGTTCGGCGCTAAAGTATATTTTCATGCATTTTCCGGATCTTTTGCCGAAGAGAGAAACTTCGGCACAGAAAAAGCATCGAGTGATTGGGTACTGCAGCTCGATAGTGATGAAATTGTCTCAGACGCCTTCAAGAAAAAATGCGATGAGATACTGCCGGGAACAAAATGCGCGGCGTTTAAATTCAGAAGAAAGAACGTATTCTTAGGCCATGAGTTCACTTATGGAGGATGGTATCACTGGTCCCAGCACCTGTTTAAGAATCTCAGCGCGCGATACGAAGGAAGGGTGCATGAGAAGATGGTCGTCAACGGCAATGTGGGCTTTATAGATGCCGATATGCTGCATATACCTTTTGACAGTATTTCGGAGTTTATTGAGCGGCAAAATCGCTATACGGATCTGCAGGCAGCCGATATTATAGATCAGGAAAAGGATCTTACCAGAAAAAAGATCAAGTACAACCTTAAAGTTAAGCCCGCCAAGTTATTCAGGAAGATCTATTTTAACAAAAAGGGTTACAAAGAAGGTCTCCATGGGCTTATATTCGCTATCCTTTCCTCGTATGTCCATTTTCTTAAGTGGGCCAAGGTCTGGGAGAGGACAAAAAACCGAAAAAAAATCCTTATTGTGCGTAATGACAGGTTCGGCGAATTTCTGCTCAATATTCCCGCTATCAGGGCGGTAAAAGAGACTTTTAAAGAATCGAAAATCATTTTAGCGGTCGATCCTTACGTTAAAGAACTGGCCGGTAAAGTGCCCCATGCCGATGAAGTTATAATATGGAAAAATGGCAAACACTCTTTATTCGAGACCATCAGATTCAGCTTTTTTCTAAAAAAGAAAGATATCGATATCGCCATCATTATGAATCCGTCTAAAGATACGAACATAGCTGCTTATTTAGCAAATATTCCTGAAAGAATAGGATATGACCATAAATGGAGCTTCTTGCTGACAAAGAGAAAATCGGATTTGAAGCATCTTGGCCAAAAGCATGAAGTGGAGTACAATCTCGATCTTGTTAAGCTTGCAGGGGTAGCGAGTCGTCATTGCGAGGAGGATGCTGTAAGATTATTTTCCGACGAAGCAATCTTTAAAAGCGAGATTGCTTCGGCCTCACTATCGTTCGGCCTCGCAATGACGGGCGAAGGAATCCCTTTGCATCGCAATGACCATGAAGAGTTTTTCGACAATACCATTGCTATTCATCCATGGACGAGCGATCCCGCGAAGCAATGGCCGGAAGAGCGATTCCGCGAACTTGCGCTAAGAATAGTGAAAGAAACGAATTCGGGTGTTTTGATTGTAGGCGGACCCGAAGAGCTGCAGAAAAGCGCGATCTTCAATAATTTCGACAAGCGTATAGATAACTTAACAGGTAAGACAACGCTGGTCGAGCTGGCATCAATACTGAAGAAATCAAAACTGCTTATCTCGGGAGATAGCGGCCCTATCCATCTCGCTTGTGCTGTCGGGACTCCCGTGATCGCTCTATTCAGGAACGACATGCCGGGCAAGGGGCCCAAGAGATGGGGTCCGTGGGGTGAGGGTAATGTTGTTATTGAGAAGAAGAGCTTGTCGGATATAAGCGTGGAAGAGGTCATGAAAGCAATAATTGACCTTGTATTGTAGCTAATTGACCTTGTATTGTAGCCAATATTGCCATGTTAAACCCTCGTATATTAGCCATCTTATGATAGAAGATGGTGAAGCGAATATTTGATTCAACCTTGACAATTTGATTGCTCCATGGTATATTTCTTATAGATGTTATAAATAGCACTTTAGAGAAATATATGAATTATATTGAATTTCAAAAGATAGTAGGGCCATTCACGGTCTTTTCTCTCGCTGACATACGGCAATCTGATCCTGCGTTTCATCGCAGGCGGCTTAACGAATGGCAGAAAAAGGGCTATATTCGCAAGGTAATTAAGGGGTATTACGTTTTTGCCGATCGGGCTCTTAATGAGAAGGTTCTTTTTGAGATTGCCAATCGGATTTACGCGCCTTCGTATGTTTCATTCGAAATGGCGCTTTCTTATCATGGATTGATTCCGGAAAGCGTTTATGGAATTACTTCCACGTCAACTCGCAAAACCAGCCATTTTAAAACTCCGATAGGGGATTTTATTTACAGGACTATCCGTCCAAAGTTGTATTTCGGCTTTGACTTCTTGAAGAATGATGAAAAGTTGTTTAAGCTGGCTTCTCCGGAAAAGGCATTTCTGGACCTTTTTTATATTAAGACTGAGCTTCGCGATGCCGCAAGCTTTGAATCTCTGCGCATTAATCGCGAGGCATTTCTTAAGCTTATGAATCGCGATAAGATCAATGGCTATTTGGATGTGTATGCGCAGGTATCTTTGAAGCGCAGGGTAAATAATTTTTGGGAGTATATTAAACATGCTTGAACTTAAGCAGATAGAATCATTTTTTCCTGAACAGTTGCGGCATTTTAAACGTAATCTTTTACGGGAGTATTTACATTATAAGATACTGGAAGCGGTATTTGCCGGTCGATATGGGCAAAAGCTGGTCTTTATGGGAGGCACGGCAATTCATATCGTGCATGGGCTGCCCAGGTTTTCCGAGGATCTGGATTTTGATAACCGGGGACTGACGAAGGATGACTTTAGCGCTTTGACTCAAGGGGTGGCGAAGAAGCTTGCTTTGGAGGGATATGTTATCCAAGCCGGCACTTCGTTTAAGAGGGCTTTTAGCGCGGATATCAAGGTTATGGGAGTTTTGTTTGATGAAGGGCTTTCCGGCCATAAGGACGAAAATATTTTAATTAAACTCGACGCTGAGCCGCAGAATTTTAAATATTCCGCCGAGCATGTATTCATTAATAAGTTTGATGTTTTTACGAATATCAGCGTTGTTCCTGTTGATATTTTGCTGGCACAGAAGTTTTATGCTATCCTTGCCCGTAAACGGGCGATGGGCAGAGATTTTTATGACGCTCTCTTTTTGGCCGGCAAAGCAAAGGCAGATTTTGCATATTTAAAGGAGCGCGCCGGTATTGAAAATAAGGAGATGCTTAAATCAGCCCTGCTTGAACGAAGTGCTAAGTTTGATTTTAAGCTTTTATCCAGAGACGTGGAGCAGTTTGTATTTTCTCCGGAAGATGCGAAGAAGGTGCTGCTTTTTATCGAGTATGTCCGGGGGTGGTGAAGAATTCTTTGCTTCGCTCCTCAGGTGTAGGGCTATATATGAATAAATTTTTGATAATAAATCCTTTCGGCATAGGGGATGTGCTCTTTACGGCCCCTGTGATCAGGGCTGTAAAGGATCGTCACCCCGGCAGCTTTATAGGGTACTGGTCTAATGAAAGGGTAGGCGAGCTCTTGATAAGCAATCCGAAAATAGACAGAGTTTTTGCCCTATCAAGAGGTGATATAAAAAGGATCTATAAAAATTCTCCTCTGAAGAGGCTAACAGCGCTCTTTAAGCTGATAAATGACATAAGAAAAGAGAGATTCGATGTCGCTTTCGATTTTTCATTGGATAGCCGGTACGGTTTATGGTCAAAGCTTGCGGGAATAAAGAAACGTATAGGGTTGGATTATAAAAACAGGGGCAGGTTTCTTACGGATAAGGTTAAATTGGCCGGGTATTCAGGTGAACATGTGGTGGAGCATAATCTCGAATTATTGAAATTTATTGGTATTAATGCTTCCAGCCCCGGCCTGGACGAGGCTATTAATAGTAGAACAGGCCGGGGCTGTACGACCTACAGTCTCGAAGTCAGCGAGGAAGCCAGCGCCAGAGCGAAGAAAATATTAATCGAACATGGCGTTGCGGCAGCAGATCTTTTGATCGGAGTGGCGCCCGGTGGCGGCGCAAGCTGGGGGAAGAACGCGACATATAAACAATGGCCGGCACAAAAGTTCGCCGAGTTGGCGGATAGACTGATAAAAGATTCAAATGTGAAAGTGGTTTTATTGGGTAGTATAGAAGAGAAGCCACTTGTGGAGATTGTAGAAAAAATCGTATTGTCATGCCCGCGAAAGCGGGCATCCATAAACGACGCTCCTTTGGATTCCCGCTGGAGTTTACCCCGTGCATGGATTCCCGTTTTCGCGGGAATGACACGGGGCGGGAATGACAACGAACCAAACCAGGCAATGGCACCTACTATTGTGAACCTTACCGGAAGGTTAAGCCTGAAAGAGCTCGCCGCTATTATAAGCGAGCTGAAGCTTTTGATATGTAATGACGGAGGGCCGCTGCATATGGCGGTGGCGCTGGGCGTTAAGACGGTCTCCATATTCGGGCCGGTTGATGAAAAAGTTTACGGGCCCTATCCGCCCGGCGCGAAGCATATTGTCGTAAAGAAAGATTTGCCGTGCAGGCCGTGTTATAGGGATTTCAGATTTACGGGGTGCTCGAATAATCACAGGTGTCTGGAAGACATAACGGTCAATGAGGTATACGACAGCGTAAGTATGTCATTGGAGGAGCGATAGCGATTGCTTCGCCCGTCATTGCGAGTCCGCCGAAGGCGGACGAAGCAATCTCAAAGACGGGCTCGCAGCAGGCTCCGCAATCTAAATGAGATTGCTTCAGCCTGCTTCGCAGGCTTCGCAATGACGGGAGAGAAACAGGCGTATGAAATGCGACATAGTGATGGCGGTATGGAATAATCTTGAGCTTACCAAGAACTGCATCGATTCGATAATCGAAAATACGGATACCGATTACAGGCTCATCATAATCGACAATGCCAGTAATGATGAAACGAAGAAGTATCTCGAACAGCTCAAGGATAAAGAAGGCACAAGAGTTTTATTGATCAGGAACGAGAGCAACCTCGGATTTATAAAAGCTGTGAATCAGGGAATGAGGCTTTCGGAAGCTCCTTATGTTTGTCTCATAAATAACGATACGGTCGTGACAAGAGGGTGGTTGGGTGAAATGATCAGGGTTGCTCAGAGCTCTCCCCGGATAGGGTTGATCAATCCATCAAGCAACACTCTGGGCCAGAAGCCCGATAAAGGAGAGTCTGTGGAAGTGTATGCCGAAAGGCTTAAAAAGGTGAGCGCGCACCAAACCGAGATAGGTTCCGCTATAGGCTTCTGCATGTTGATAAAGAAAGAAGTGATCGATAAAGTAGGCGTCTTCGATGAAATATACGGCATGGGTAATTTCGAGGATACCGACTATTCCCGCAGGGCGATAAAAGAAGGTTATATATGTGCCAGAGCTCACCGCGCGTATGTGTTTCATGACGAGGGCAGTTCTTTTATAAGGGGCTCTATTTTTGATGATAATTTTGAAAGGAATAGACAGATATATGAATTTAGGTGGGGCAAGCGTAAATGGATAGCGTATATAATCTCTTCGTCCGATGACAATATGATCAAAGAGTTAGAAAAAGATATTATGCCATCGGTGAGACTTGGCCTATGGGTTTGGTATTTTTCGAATAAACGGCTTGCGTTGCCGGAGCATTCTAATATAATAGCAAATGTGTTTGATAGATACTTCTACCTTAAGACGCTGTGGAAAGTATTGACCAAGAAGAAGAGATTCAGCGAGATATTCGTTACGGATGAGAGGTTTGCAAAAGTTCTGGAAAAGTTCTCTTTTATTCACAAGGCAAAAGTACAATCTTACTGAAGGGGTTGAATATGGAGAAGGTGCCTATTTCGGTAGTGGTCATAACAAGGAATGAGGAGCATAACATAGAAGACTGCCTGAAGAGCGCTTCATGGGCGGATGAGATAATCGTTGTGGATGATGGCAGTACAGACAGGACCGTGGAACTTGCGAAAAAATTTACGGATAAGATATTCTCAAGAAAAATGGACGTTGAAGGCAGGCACAGAAATTACGCCTATAGCCTGGCAAGGAATAATTGGGTATTGAGTCTCGATGCCGATGAGAGGGTCAGCCCTAAGCTCGAAGAGGAGTTACGACAGCTGTTTAAAACACCGATAAAAGACGTGGTCTTCGCCATACCCATCAAGACATACCTCGGAGATAAGTGGCTGCGGTACGGTGGATGGTATCCTGCCAGTAAAGACAGGCTGCTTGATAAACGGATCGTCAGGTATGAAGAGAAGGGCGTCCATCCAAGGATCATTTATCATGGCACCTGCGGCCGCTTCTTAAAAGGCGATATCGTTCATTATTCATACAGAGATTTCCACGATTTCTTTGAGACGTTAAATAAGCAGACCACGGGAGAGGCCAAGAAATGGTTTGAAGAGAAGCGCAAGGTGGGTGGATTAAAGGCGTTCAGAAAATTTTTGTCAAGATTCCTAAGGTATTACATTGTGGAGCAGGGTTTCAAGGACGGATTGATAGGATTTATGGCCGCATATGGCGGAGGGTATTACCAGTGGATGACATATGTTAAGTATTGGGAGATGTTAAAAGTTCATAGTTCAGAGTTGATAGTTGATGGTAAAAAAGAAGAGGGGGCGAAATGTCCGCAACACTCTCAGTTGTAATGCCGGTATATAATGAGAAGAAGACGGTTTTAAAGATCATAGATAAGGTCCTAAAGCTCGATATTGTGAAGGAGCTTATAGTTGTCGATGACTGCTCGACCGACGGCACCAGGGAGATGCTCAAGCACACAAAATTTGACGGCCGCGTTAAGCTCTTATTGCATGATAAAAATATGGGTAAGGGTGGAGCGATCAGGACAGGGTTTAAGAATGTGTCGGGGGATGTGGCGGTAATACAGGATGCGGACCTCGAATATGACCCGAATGAATTGAATGATATGATAAAGCCCATAGCGGAGGGCGTGGCGGATGTGGTCTATGGCTCCAGGCTATCCGGAGGGAAGCCTCAGAGAGTGCACCTGTTCTGGCATAGGGTCGGCAATGATTTTCTGACTTTCTTGACCAACCTTCTCTACAACACGACGCTTAGCGATGTGGAGACATGCTACAAGATGTTCAAGAAGGAAGTGATAGTAAATATAAATATTCGGTCAAATGACTTCTCGGTCGAGCCGGAACTTACGGCAAAAGTGCTTAAGAATAAGAGTTTGAGAATATACGAGATGCCGATATCGTATTACGGCCGTAATTATGCCGAAGGCAAGAAGATCAATTGGACGCACGGCTTCGGCGCGCTCTGGGCCCTCTTAAAATATAGATTTGTAGATTAGATCACTCATGTCATGCCTGCGAAAGCAGGCATCCATACATAGCCCCTGCATAGATTCCCGCTTTCGCGGGAATGACAGTAAGGCGAATTTGGACAACAATTAAATTTAATGGAAAAAAAAATAATTGTAAGAATAATATTGGCGGCATGGGTTATTATCTGGGCTATATTTTTAATCAGGCCGTTTTTTAAGAAAGACCTGATCAGAGATTATTCGAACCTCTCGAAGCTGTCCACCGAAGGAAAGAGGGCATATGTTACGGGCCCAAGGTTGTATGAATTCATCAGGGTCTGTAATCAATCTATGCCCGGGCCGTCATTATATGGAGTTATAGGCATAAAAAAGGATTCACTGGAACACAGGCGTGTGCGGTACTATCTATATCCCAATATTGAAAAAGAAGAGCCGGAATTTCTGCTGGTTTACGGAACCAAAAATTATGCAAGAGAAGGCTATAAAATATTTAAGGTATTGGATCCGGATAGATACATATTAAGAAGGGTGAAATAGTTGGAAACGCTTTCCCTGCTTCTATTTTGGATTATCTGTACATTAGCAATAGGGTACAGCATGTTGAGGCTGTTATTCCGTAGAAATTGGCCGTTCAAGTTTCCCGAGGCGCTCGCGTTATCGTATGGCATAGGAATAGCGGCCGTCTCTATTCAGATGGCGATCATGCCTCTATGCGGAATGAGATTCAGCGTCTTTTCTCTTATGATATGGTGGGTGCCACTTATAGCGGTGACATTGTTGATAGGTTTTAAAAATCCTCTGTCATTGCGAGGACTGCGAGCGAAGCGAAGCAGGACGAAGCAATCTAAAAAAGAGATTGCTTCGTCCTTCGACAAAAGCTCAGGACGAAGTCCCGAGCAAAGTCGAGGGGCTTCGCTCACCAAAAGGTTCGCTCGCAATGACAACGCGCCTCTAACCCTTATCGAGAGGTTTTTTGTGCTGGGTATATCCTTCGAGGTTCTTTACGCTTTCTTCAGGACGCTTATAAAGCCGATGGAGTCGTACGACTCGATAGCGATTTACGCCCTTAAGTCAAAGATATTTTATCTGGACAAGATGATACCGCTTAATTTTTTCAAAAGTTTCGCTAATTTTGTACCGCACATAGAGTACCCTTTATTGATACCGCTTGCCGAGACGCAATTTTATACTTTTCTTGGCTCCCTGAACGATCTTCTTGTAAAGATAATCTTTCCGTTATACTACGCGGCCCTTTTAACGATAGCTTATTCTGTTTCAGGAAGATTTTTGAATAGAAAAGCAGCGCTCTTTTTTACATTTTTACTCGCGACTATCCCTCAGGTGACGGATTTTGCCACCAATGGATACGCGGACATACCGTTTGCCTTCTATTGTTCAGTAAGCTTCTTTTACCTGTATCTGTGGTTGAAGCAAAACGAGAACCCTCATCTGGCGCTCTCATTCATCTTTTCCATATTCGCGGTGTGGACCAAGCCGGAGGGCTTGTTGTTCGCGCTGATTTATGCGGCTGTGATCATTACATGCATGGCAAAGGAAAGACGTCTTCGCCTGATCGGGGTTACTTATGCCGTAATGTCCTTATGCGTGGTGATTACATACGTCCTTGGATGGCGGGCAATAGGGCTTGCGGTCAATAGCGATTTTACCGGAACGCAAGTCTCTCTGGCCTCAAAGATCATAACCGGTTTCAGGAGGATACCGGCGATACTTTATGAATACCAGATACAGTTTTTTGGCCCAAAAAAATGGAACATGATATGGATGCTTTTTATAGCGGGCTTTATCCTGGGATTTAAAAAAATATTTTCAAAAGAGATCTTTCCGGTGACATTAGCCATCCTTTTGGTATTTTCGGGCTACTCTATAGTGTACATGTTATCGTCAGCACCTCAAGGGTTTGGCTGGCATCTAAGCACTTCGGGAAGCAGGCTATTTCTTCATTTTGTGCCTATGGTCGTATTGTGGCTGGCTTTGATCTTTAAGGAGTTGAAGCTAGAGATATGACTATATGCCCGGTTTGCGGATCTAAGGAATGGATAAAACGATATCGGATAGATAGCTGGACTATCGAGGAGTGCAACACGTGCGGTTTCGCTCATATTGATCCTATGCCGGTAAGAGAGGATAGGGCGGGATGCTATTCCGAAGAGAAGGTCGTAGAAAGGAATGTTAAAGAGAAAAATTCTTTGCAGAAGTTTTCAAGGCTTTTGAAGAAGCTATTTAGCAAAGCGACAAAACGTGACAAGAGCGCTATATTCTATAATAAACTGCGGCGGCATTTGCAGCCTAAGTCCAAAGTGCTCGATATAGGCTGCGGTGACGGCAGTTTCATCCGTAAAGCGAAAGAGGATTTCGTCTGCACGGGCATTGAGATATCCGACTATCTTGCGTCCTTAGCAAGAAAACGGCCCGGAATAAAAGTTATTACCGGCAATTTTCTTGATACAGAATTTAATAGCGAAGAGTATGATGGCGTGACTTTGATATCGCTCCTTGAACATCTGGATGACCCGCTGCAGGCGATAAAAAAGTGCTTTGAGTTTTTAAAGCAAGGCGGCGTTCTGTTGATGAAGACGGTTAACTACAATTGCTTCAATAGAAGGATAAAGAAAGATCTCTGGACCGGATTTCGTCCGCCGGATCATGTAATATATTTTAATCCATCGAATCTGGAATTGTTATTAAAGAAGGTGGGGTTTAAGAAAATAAAGATCTCTGCCATGCCATTTAATGATAATATGT
>JAPLMG010000032.1 GCA_026387165.1 Candidatus Omnitrophota bacterium | reverse complement strand
GGTGGTCTTGTCCTTAAATTGCTCTGCCAGCTTTTTGTGCGCATCGTCGGTCTTGGCGACAAGAAGGAGCCCGCTCGTTCCCTTGTCGAGCCTGTGAACTATGCCGGGTTTCAAAACTCCGCCTATGCCTGAAAGATCGTCACAATGCGCAAGAAGCGCATTGACTAACGTACCGGTATAGTTGCCGGGGGCCGGATGCGTCACCATGCCCTGCGGCTTGTTCACCACAAGAAGATGCTTATCTTCGTATACTATGTTGAGACGGATCTTCTCGGGCCTTATTACGGACGCTTCGGGCTCAGGGACAGTTATCTCCACGGTCTCGCCTGCGAGCACCTTTTGATGACGCTTTGGGAGCTGTCCGTTCAGCAGAACCTTGCCCTTTTTAAGCAGCTTCTGTAAAAAAACCCGCGAGAAATCCTTCTCGAAATGATCGGCTAGGAATTTGTCGAGTCTCTGACCCTTATTATTCTCGCCTACGCTGACTTTAAAGATCGTTTCCATATAAGCAGCCTGTAGATGAAGGTGGTTGAACAAACTATGAATATCACTATACTTATCAATTGAGAGATGGTGAGGCCGTATAGGATCTTGGGGTAATCTCCCCTAAAAAATTCCACGCCGAATCTCTTCACGGAATAGAGAAGGCCGTAGCCTAAGAATATCTCGCCGGCGAAATGGCGCTTCTTTTGCCAGATCCTCAATATTACGAATATGAGGAACAATGAAATCGCTGAAAATATCTGTGTGGGATATCTTGATATCGACTCACCGGGGAATACGACGCCGAACGTAAAGCCGGAAGGCGCCGCGCTCCCGTAACAACAGCCGTTCAATAAACACCCTATCCTTCCGAAGGCCTGTGCCAGGGCTATATAGGGAGCGAAAAGATCCGCCGCAGTCCAGAAGCTTATCCTGCTCTTCTTCAGGAACCATGCCGAGGCGATCATGCCGAAGATGAACGCGCCGTACCAGACAAGTCCCCCTTTGGTCAGATTGATGATCTCGAGCCCGTTTCTTATATAGTATTGAAAGTTCAGCGCAACATAGACAGAGCGCGCTCCTATGATACCGCAGATGAGCATCACTATCCCGAGGTCTATTATTTTCTCTTTATTTATCCCGAACTCATCCGCATGCTTGTAAGCAAGGAGCGTTGCTACCGCAAAACCTATAGCTACCATCATGCCGTAGGAATATACATAGAGCGGTCCAATCTTCGCTATTATCGGATGCATATCTTATCTTTCTTCCTTATTCGTCAAATAATTTTTACGGGTCCTGCCGCGGGTTCACCTTTTGTCCATATCGGCCCGCGGTATGGCACTGTCCATCCTGCTTCATGGGGATATGTGTGCGCTTTATAACAACTCCCTGTATCCGCCAGTCCTTTTACCGCGGGCCATATCCGCCAAAAGGTTCACCCGCGTCACCCGTAAAAATCTATATTTTCCCGAAGCAATCTCAAAACCTAAGCCTTGTTATGTTCGTATTTTCCCAAAGCAATCTCAAGCAAATTTTTTGGGTCCTGCTGCTCTTCTTCTCGTCATTGCGAGGAGGCCGAAGGCCGACGAAGCAATCTCAAAACCTAAGCCTTGTTATGTTCGCACAAGTATGATAAAAATCTTACAAGAAAAATGTTCCCCTCACCTAAAGGTTCGGGTCGGTCTTTTGCTCAGGATAAAAACGGGAACCTGCGGAACTCGGGCCCATGGAAGGGCCCTCAGACATCCTCGGTTCTTTTAATTATGTAAAAATACATAAATATAACCGTTTTTATCCTTCACAAAAGATCTAACATTTTTATTGTGCTTCACATAACATCGTCTTAGGTTTTACAACTATCTCACCTGCCAATTCTAACCAGTTCAGAATGATTAGAATGATTTTCACATCCGCTACTTCTTCTTTTTACGCATACTTCTGTATGCATAGATCGGTAAAAGTACTAGTATAAGCAGAATAGTATAAGAAGTGATGAGAGGATAAAGGGGTTGTGAATAATAGCTAGTTCCTGCCTGCCCATAATCGCCTCTCCATTGTTTACCTAACATTATTACAAGTGTGGGTAAGAATGCTAACTCAACACCTATAATCCCAACTATCACTAATGTTTTTTTAATTCGCCTGGACAGCCTCACAAACATACCCACACCTCCGTTATGTCCGAAATCTCAAGGCTATTTCTCTCTGCCAGACGCCTTCCTGAGCATTTTAAGAAACTCGGGGTGAATTTTAAACATAGGTTCTGCCGTATGCACATCTTCCCACGCTTTGTCGTAGTCCTTTTTATAATAGTAGTCTATCGCTCGACTATTATACGCGGTGGCAAACTTAGGGTTTAGCTCAATTGCTTTACTGTAATCAGAAATGGCTTTATCATAGTCACGTTTACAATCATACGCAGAACCTCTATTGTAGAATGCCAACGGATCATTAGGATTTACTTCAATAGCCTTGTTAAATTCAGCTATTGCCTTATCAAATTCGCCCTTTTTGCCCCATTCTATTCCTTTAGCAACAAAATCCTCTGAGTTTACTGCAAAACACGGCGAAGCGAGGAACACAACAAGAAGCAGTAAGCATAATATTTTCTTCATCTCATTCTCCTTTCAGGTGTAGCCCGGGTTGTTTCATCGCGCCCGTCACCTCTTGTAAAAATTTTTATGGGTGACGCCCTGAAGCCTTTTAGATATATGGGGCACCCTGAAGCCTTTTAGATATATGGGGCACTACGGCGCTAGAATTTTTCTTGACCGGATTGCGCTACGCCTCGAGGCCGTTGAATGCCCCCTTAAGAAAAAAGGCTGAAGGGCGGCAGGCCCCATAAAAATTATTTAAAGAGCGACTTCAAAAATGGGACAGACACTATTTTTACCAAGTACGACCCCGCAAAAATAGTGTCAGTCCCTATTTTTGCTCAAGGCATCGATTCGTTGTCCGTATATACTACAACTTCTGCATCTACGCCTATCCAATCCTGAGAATTCGGGCGGTGTGAATTTCCGCGACGCCCATCTACAATAACATCGGGAGTTCCCGTTTGTATATTAATAACAGCGTCTCCACCTGCGTTGCGTGCTTCTTTTTGCAATATTCCTTTCAGGTCTTCAGCGCTCTTGATATTTCCTGTTATCTCTCCAATAAATTTATAGGCTCTTGACGGCTTTTCATTTCCGAAGAATATTTCAATCGGAGCATCGACCGACTTCTTTTTGTATGCCTTATCAGTATAAGAAGTAAAATCGAAAGCGTATAAAATAGGTACTGATAAGACCAAAGCCAATAAGACTAACATCATCTTCTTCATCTCATTCTTCTTTCGGGGGCCGCGGGGTTGTTTCATCGCGCCCGTCACCTCTTGTAAAAATTTTTATGGGTGACGCCCTGAAGCCTTTTAGATATATGGGGCACTACGGCGCTAGAATTTTTCTTGACCGGATTGCGCTACGCCTCGAGGCCGTTGAATGCCCCC
>JAPLMG010000285.1 GCA_026387165.1 Candidatus Omnitrophota bacterium | reverse complement strand
GTTGCCGAAGCGGCGTTAAAAATTTTGATACATTATGGCAATCCAGAAAGGCCGAACAAACTGCTCAAGCTATCTTGTAGTTGGCAGGTTGGACGGCCATCAAAATTTTTCCGAGCAAATTTACTTGCCCAATGTAAATTTGCGTCCGCGGAGGCAACAGCCCCCACGGTCCACGCCTGCTATCTCAAAACGAAAAAACTCATCCCAGCTTCTCCCGGACCCTCTTTATCGACTCGGCCATGCCGGTCTTCTCATCTATATCTATGATGGCGCCGTGAAGCTGGACATCGCCCTCGGCCATTTCGAATTTTGTGGGCATCTGGGTTATGAAGCGGTTCAGTATCTGCTCTTTCTTCCTGCCTATGACTGAATCGTACGGCCCGGTCATGCCGGCATCGGTTAAAAAAGCCGTTCCTTTAGGGAGGATCTTCTCGTCCGCGGTCTGGATGTGCGTGTGCGTGCCGATAATGGCGCTCACCATTCCATCGAGGAACCACCCAAGAGCAACCTTCTCGCTAGTGGCCTCGGCATGCATGTCTACTATTATTATTCTCGTCTTATTCTTCATCTTCTCTATTTCGCGCTTTACGGTCTTGAACGGGCACTCGACGGCCTGCATGAATACCCGGCCTATCAAGTTAATAACACCCACCTCGACGCCGGATCTTGACGCAACTACAGTAGCCCCGAAGCCCGGAGCTTCACTCGGATAGTTGGCCGGCCGCAATATCCTGGCGTCCTCGGCGATCCTGTCAAGGATCTCTTTCCGTTTCCAGATATGATCGCCCGACGTTATGACGTCCACTCCGTAGCCTAAAAGCTCATCCACTATCATGGGGGTGATGCCGCTGCCCCCGGCGGTATTCTCACCGTTGGCTATAACAAAATCTATCTTCTCCCGCTTTACTATCTTCGGGACAAGCTCCTTTATGGCCCGCCTTCCCGGCTCGCCTACTATATCGCCGATAAATAGGATTCGCATGGTCACCTCTGAATTTGCCAATCGAAACTTATAGAAATAATTTGAAAAAAATATACTGAAACTTATAGAAACTAAGAAATTGGGAAATTGGGAAATTTGTTGTTTAACAATAAATTTCTACCAATTTCTACAAATTTCAACATATTTCTATTACCTATTTCGCATATTCTATGGCGCGTGTTTCTCTGATCACTGTGACTTTGATCTGCCCCGGATATTCAAGGCCTTCTTCGATCTTCTTCGTTATGTCGCGCGCCAGCACAGCCGCCTGCGCGTCGCTTATCTTATCCGGCTGCACCATGACCCTGATCTCGCGTCCCGCCTGTATGGCGTACGCCTTCTCGACGCCCTTGAACGAATCGGCTATCGACTCCAGCTTCTCGAGCCTCTTAACGTACGTCTCGAGAGTTTCGCGCCTGGCTCCCGGACGGGCGGCGCTTATGGCATCCGCGGCCTGTGCCAATACCGCCAGAAGCGTCTTCGGCTCTATATCCTGATGATGGGCTTCTATCGCGTGGCATATGTTTTCCGGTTCATTGTATTTACGCGCGAGATCCGCGCCTATTTTTGCGTGCGTGCCTTCCACCTCGTGGCTTACCGCTTTTCCGAGGTCGTGCAGCAACCCTATCCGTTTGGCGAGGGTGAAGTCGAGCTTCAACTCGTTCGCCATAGTGCCCATAAGGTACGCGACCTCTTTGGAGTGCTGCAGAACGTTCTGTCCGTAGCTCGTCCTGTACTTGAGCCTGCCTAAGAGCTTTGCCACCTCAGGATGTATGCCGTGCAGCCCCGCGTCGAAGAGCGCCTTTTCGCCCTCTTCCTTCATAGAGGTCTCCATCTCTTTCTTGGTCTTCTCTACGACTTCTTCGATCCTGCCCGGATGGATACGCCCGTCTTCAAGCAATTTTTCGAGCGAGCGTTTCGCTATCTCGCGCTTTACCGGATCAAAGCCGGAAAGTATCACCGCCTCCGGCGTATCATCTATGATGACATCCACGCCCGTCGCTATCTCCAGGGCGCGTATGTTGCGGCCTTCCCGCCCTATGATCCTGCCCTTCATTTCGTCGCTCGGCAGATGCACGACGCTGACCGTCGTCTCCACAGTGTGCTCGACCGCGCACTTTTGTATGGCAAGCCCTACTATCTTACGGGCTTCCTTGTCGGCCTTCTCTCTGGCCTCCGCTTCCACCCTCTGAACCATGATAGCCGCTTCCTGCTTCACATCGTCTTCGAGCCTCTTCAGCAGGATATTCCGCGCTTCATCTTTGGTCATACCCGACACTCTCTGCAGCTTCTCCTTCTCCTCCTGGACCAGGGCGTCGAGCGCCTTATCTTTCAGATGCATCTGTTTCTCTTTTTCGATCAATGACAGATCCCGCCTCTCAAATTCTTTCTCCTTGCGGTCTATTATGTCGACTTTTCTGTCGAGGTTCTCCTCTTTCTGGATAAGGCGCTTTTCCAGGACATTCAACTCCTGGCGCCTGACTTTAGATTCGTGCTCGAACTCCGTCCTCATCTTAAGAAGAAGGTCCTTCGCCTGAAGTTCCGCGCCGTGCTTTATCTTATCCGCTTCGATTACGGCATTCTCCATCGTCTTCTTGGCTCTCTCCTCCGCGTTTCGTAATTTTTTCGTCGCGTAGCGCTTGCGTATGAAGTACCCCAGCATGAAGAAGACCACGGCACCCAATCCAGCCATCCCGATGTAGGTTAAAACGCTCTCCTGCTGCATAATCCCTCCTCGTAGTAGCCTATTTCGTCATTAGTATTTAGTAAATAGCATGTAGTGCGCGGTGAAAACCGAACACTATTCACTATATACTATTTACTGATTTTATGCTGTGATGATTTTTGAAACGGGAACGTCGTGCGGGTCCTGCGGGAGATCTTCCAATACTTGAAAATCGAATGCTAAGCCGATAGTCTTCGTTCTCTTTGGCAAGCCAGATAAGAATCTGTCGTAGTATCCGTGTCCGCGGCCAAGCCGTATGTTCTTCCTGTCAAACGCCACGCCCGGAACCACAACCAAATCTATATCATCTAAAGGAATCTCTTTCACCCGGTCCTGCATAGGTTGGTAGATCCCAAAATGCTGACTTTCCAGATCTTCAAGTCTATTGTGTATCTCGCCCGCTATCAATCTTTTCTCTTCCTTTAAGATTACAGGAACCGCTATTCTCTTTCCCGTTTTTAGCGCCTCGTCTATCATGGATAAGGTATCGACCTCATCCTTCAACGAGACGTAAAACATCACAACCTTTGCTTTCTTAAACTCCTCTTCGTTAAATAACTTACTCTTTATTATAGCACTTTTCTGCGCTTTTTCAAGCATAGAATACGAGCTTATTATATTCTTAATATGTCTTCTTATTTTGTGCTTCATAAGCGTTTATTGGGTTTATTGGGTTTATTGGGTTTATTGGGTTAACTCAATAAACCCTACAAGCGCCGCAAACACAACAAACTATTTTTGTTTCTTCGCTAAATAATCGTTAATCGCGGAGCGAAGCGCCTCTTCCGCCAATACCGAACAATGCATCTTTATCTTGGGCAGGCCCCCTAACGCCTCCGCGACCGCGTGGTTCGAAATTTTCAGCGCTTCGCTCACGGTCTTGCCTTTCACGAGCTCGGTCACCATGCTTGACGTGGCTATCGCGGCGCCGCAGCCCATAGTCTTGAACTTTGCGTCTGTTATAACCTCGTTCTCATCAACTTTTAAATAGAGCCTCATGATATCTCCGCATATCGCGTTACCCACGTTGCCGATGCCGTCCGCGTCGGGGATCTCACCTACGTTGTGCGGATTCCTGAAGTGCTCCATCACTTTATCCGAATACTGGCCTTCCATATTTTCTCCTCGTTATATGATAGCTTGTTGATTGTGTTGATTGTGTTGTTAGCGTTTGTTGCGTTTGATATCTTTAACCCGACAAACTCAATAAATGCTACAAACGCAAAAAATTAAGATTTCTTTTTCTCCTCATACAACGGCGACATCGCACGCAATCTTTTTATTATCGGCGGCAATACCCCTATAACGTAATCCATATCCTCTTTTGTATTATCTCTGCCTAATGAAAATCTGACCGATCCCTGCGTATTGACGGGGTCGAGGCCCATCGCCGACAGAACATGCGACGGCTCGAGCGTGCCCGCGGTGCAGGCCGAACCGGTCGATACGGCGATGCCTTCCATGTCCAGATTAAGAATTATCGACTCCCCTTCCAGGTATGTAAAACTTACGTTCAGCGTATTCGGTAATCTCTTTTCCGGGTGGACGTTCAAATGGATATCTTCGATATCGGATGTTATTCCTTTATACAGATAATCCCTCAGGCCCTTTATCCTGCCCTCATCCGGGATATCTCTCTTTGCGAGCCGGGCGGCCTCGCCTAAGCCCACGATGCCGGCGACGTTTTCCGTACCCGCGCGCTTGCCCATCTCATGATGCCCGCCTAATAGCTGAGGAGTGATCTTCGTTCCTTTTTTAATGTAGATAGCTCCGACTCCTTTAGGGCCATATATCTTATGGCCGGACATGGAGAGCAGATCTATATTCATCGCCTTGACTTCGAAATCTAATTTTCCGGCGGCCTGCACGGCATCTGTATGAAAGCATACGCCCCTCTTTTTCGCTATCTCACCTATCTCGATAACGGGCTCTATCGTCCCCGTCTCGTTATTTGCGTACATTATCGTGATGAGCACTGTCTTATCGGTTATGGCCTTCTTCAATTCTTCTAAGTTTATGACTCCGTATTTATCCACCCCTAAATACGTGACCTTGTACCCTTCTTTTTCAAGAGATTTACATGTATTCAACACGGCGTGATGTTCTATCGCGGTCGTTATGATATGATCTCCTTTTGCTTTTAATGCCTGCGCAACGCCAAAGATCGCGAAATTGTCGTATTCGTAGCCGCCGGACGTAAATATGACCAATTCAGGGCTATTCGTGCCTAAAAGTTCCGACACGTGAGCTCTTGCCTCGTCTATCGCTTTCCGGGCGGGCCTGCCAAAGGAGTGGATGCTTGAAGCGTTGCCGTACAGATCCTTATAGAATGGCAGCATCGCCTCCAGGACTTCTTCGGTCATCCTTGTCGTCGCGTTATTATCCAGATATACTCTTCTCATCCTGTTACACCTCCAAATTAATGACTTTGCAAAATCCTCTACGCTGTCATTGCGACCCCACACCCAGCAAACTGGGTGCGGGGGAAGCAATCTCTTTTTTATCGCACAGGTCAGCCAGCGTCACCGACTTCAGACAATCCTCAATAGCTTTAGCTAATTTCGCCCACACCGTCTTTGCCACGCATGTATTTTTATTATGGCATACGCTCTTGTATCCCTCGCGTCCAGACGCGCAATCTACCGGGACAATGCTTCCCTCTAAAGTCTTTACTATATCTGCCACGGTTATCCGGCACGCTGCCCTGGAAAGCATGTAACCGCCCGATGGCCCTCTGACGCTCTTTACAAGATTCTCGCGCCGAAGCTTATTCAGCAATTGCTCTAAGTAGACGCTCGATATGCCTTCTCTCTTCGAGATCTCCCTAATAGATATCGCGCACTTATCCTTCTCCATCGCGATATTCACCATCGCCCTTAACCCATATGTCGATTTTGTCGAAAGCTTCATACGTAATATGATGCCATACCTGACAAGAATAGTCAAGTATCACATCTAACCAGGTTAGTAGTAATAGTCCAGTGTTTTAAGAACTTCGCAATAGTTTAGCGTAAATAAGTGCTCCGACGAGATGAGGAAAACGCAATAGTCCAGTGTTGTAAGAGACTATGATAAAATGGGGTCTGGTCCAACGCGTATATTGCTACGTGAATTTATTCCTACGAAGCCCTAACGGCGATCTATTATCGAAAGGCGAAGTAGAATGGACCTGACCCCTTTTTATA
>JAPLMG010000016.1 GCA_026387165.1 Candidatus Omnitrophota bacterium | reverse complement strand
TATAAAAAGGGGTCAGGTCCATTCTACTTCGCCTTTCGATAATAGATCGCCGTTAGGGCTTCGTAGGAATAAATTCACGTAGCAATATACGCGTTGGACCAGACCCCATTTTATCATAGTCTCTTACAACACTGGACTATTACCGCCCACTGTATTTCCCTTCCGCTCCCTTGCTTTTACCTTAACATGTGGTATACTTATGTGGGGTGTAGATGGACTAATAGGCGTAAAGCCTGTCGAGGCTTTGCGAATTTTTTTGGCCACTTTGTAAAAAATTTTAATAAAAGCCGGTAGGGAGGGTTATAACATGAAATGTAAAAACTGCAATAAAAAGCTGGATGAAATCGATTGTTCGTGCAAGTGGTGCACATTCTGTGGGACAATATTTGATGTAGCTGCATTTAACTCCACGGAGAATAAAGAAAAAAAGTAGAAGTACAAGACATAGCATTATAGAGTCGATAGGGCGCTTTTAACAGCGCCCTATTTTATTTCCCTTATCGATCAGTGCTGTTAAGAATGAAAAAATGTAGCTTGTTTTCTATTGACTTAACGCATTCCCCATGGTATACTCCTCGAACATCAATTTTCAAACCGGTGATGACCTTGTTTTATCGTTATTGCGACCCCACACCCAGCGAGCTGGGTGTGGGGGAAGCAATCTCAAATCAACCAAAGGATATATAAGAATGAGAAATAAGCTGGCACGAAAAATAGTTTGCGCGGTAGTGGTGGTTCTATTTTCTATCAACGATCTGTGTTATGGATTAGGCATACAACCCATGACGGCTCAACCCGGAGGCCAGGCCAGGCTTGCTGGCGAATATGTGAAACGCCTCGGGTACGGTAGGAATACCGTCGTAGACAACTATATCCCTCATTTCGAAGGTCCCGAATTTATCATAGATCCGGCGACAGGTCAACGCTCGCTTTTCATGGAAAACGTCAGATTTATAGAATCCGAACCGAATACTATTCCCGAAGAATGGTTAAATGCGTCTTTCTTTCAAGCTCTGGGTGAGATGAGAGGCGATGACGGCAAGATCGACATGGCGAAGGCCATGAAATACTTCATGATACATGAGGCGGGGCTTCCGGAGGATACGCTTGAGTTCCGGCACGGTTATTATGGAGCCGATGAGGAAAGCGGTGTGATCCCTGTCGATCGCATAGAACAAGTGGTGGAGCAGGGGTCGGTCAAATACGCCTGTATCCTCGACACAAGGATGACCCAAAAATGGGCGGATTTATTGGAGCACGACGTCCGGTATGAATATACGTTCCCTGACGGTAAAAAAAGGATAGTAAGCGTCGCCTGGTCGATATTCTTCCGCACCGCAAAACATATAATGACGGACCTGAAGAAAGCGGACCTTGAAAAATGGATCATAACCCCTAAAGTCCAGGGCATGGGCCATTTTACGCGGGGAGTGAAAAACAGCCCTCATCATTATGCATCTCTGGCCAATATAATAGACGGGCGGTATTGGCTGCCCAATGACGCAGCATGGCTCTGGTTTACTCAGAGCTATTGTCTGGACGACACAAGAAGGTACGATAATAATAAATTTAAAGAGAGATTAGACTGGTTTTTCTCAAGCATGGAAGCGAGACAGCTGGGACTCCCGCAGGAATTTCCGGAATTTCTTGAATATGCGGAAGCCCGCGAAGAAAGCAAAGAGCTGGCGCATTTTATCAATTATCATTATTTTTCCAGGCTGGATATAAGGGCCATGGAACCCGTCGTAGATCCCAAATCTGAATTGATCACGCAATTCGAAGCGCGCGTAGCCGCGCGAAAAGCCGCCGGCATCCTCGAGCGCCACATATACACTGGAGGCCGCGACGAAAACGCAACGATGGATGATGTTGATCCCGATATTTACGCCGTCGTAGACGCCATATTGTCGGACCCCGATATACATTTTTTAAATCCTTCGATGAAAGTATTGAATCATGGCAGCATCGCGGTTATCGAGATCAGAGATCCTCTATCGCTGGAAATAGCGGGCCAGTTTGTGATAGGGAAAAAGAACGCCCTGCCCGGCGCAGAGCCGGCCTTCCATATAGGGTACGGATTACAGGGGAGTCCCGTTGGTATTAGTAGAGATTGCGCCAATCCCCGAGAATTCGCTAAGATCGCAAAAGATTTACTGGCGGAAGTAAAAAAGCTTTCCTACTTTGCGGGATGGGCAAAGGCCGCCCGCGCCGCCTTGAAGTTCACCACATTTGGGCAAGCGCTTGCGCAAAACGGAACTTTCGCCCCCGGGGATGATCAGGCGGCTGAGAAAGTTTCAGAAGCGTATCCGGCGCTGCCATATATGGATCTGGATCAGGCGATCGCGCTGGCTTCCGGTCCAACGGCAGGCGCCTCCGGCGATACCCCGACGGCAGGCATGGCGGGCAGCCCTAACGGCCTGACGCCCGAAAATCCGGCAGTCGGTGCAAGCGGCGCCATAAAGTATACAACGCTCAGGCAGTCACCCGTACCTATACCTTCAAAAATAAAGGTGCTATTTGCCGATGATCCGGCGAATAAAGAAACGCTCGACGTAATCCGCAAAGAGCTCGCCTGGCGTTTTGGCGGTGATGTTGAGATTATCGCCGAGCATGGCGGAGGTAATGATAAAGACTGGCTGCGCGCGCGGATAGAAAAATACAAGCCGAACGTAATCATAGTCCGTTCGGATACAAAAGCTTTTAAACCTGAAGGCGAAGGCGCGGATCCCGGGATATTTGAATTCGCGAAAGCCAACGGCGTAAAGGCCATAATCAGGGCGGGCGTCGCATATGAAAACATAGATACCGATAAAGCCCGCGAGAACGGCATCTCGGTGGCCCGCACGCACGGCAGCGCTAATTCGGTAGCCGACCTTACGCTCTTCCTGCTGGCGGCTCTCGATAAAAAATTAGGAGGCGCCAAAAAACAAGGATCT
Organism: Candidatus Omnitrophota bacterium; assembly: GCA_026387165.1. Lineage (GTDB taxonomy): Bacteria > Omnitrophota > Gorgyraeia > 2-01-FULL-45-10 > 2-01-FULL-45-10 > 2-01-FULL-45-10. Next base: position 2,088 of record JAPLMG010000016.1, on the reverse strand, counting down.
TTTACCGCCGCCGACATCGAAAAAGTGGTAAAGACCGCTCCGGACGAATATTTAAAACTGATCACCGAAAGCAAAAAATGGGGGCCTATTTCCAAAGAGCAAAAGCAAGAATTTATAAATAAATGGAAAACAGAGATATTCGATCCGTTAGCCGGCAATGAGCTGGAAGCTTTAGCCCGCGTATTGAACGGCCGGACCATCGGGCTGCTCGGCTGGGGCCCTATCGCGCAGGTGGTAGCAGAGAAATTGGCGCTTTTGCGCAAGTTATTGCCCGGCATATCGTTCACCGTCATTGCCCATTCCCGCAGCTTGACATCAGATAATCCCGTCGCCAGAGAATTGGGCGTCACTCCTGTTTCGCGGCAGAAGCTTTTTGAGGATTCCGATATTGTGAGCATCCATCTTCCGGCCATTCCCGGGCTTGAGCTCGTAAAAAAAGAATTGGCGAGTGAGAAGCTCAAGGCCATCATCAATACGTCCCGGTCCCCACTCGTCAATCCAAAAGCCTTAGAGAGCTTTGCCAACTTAAGAAGAATAATGTATCTTGGGGACCTGGATATTACGGATGAGCTGCTCAAGCTGATCGAACAGAATCCCGAGAATGTCAGGATACTGCCGCATATCGGAGCCTCGACGAAAGACGGCGGAAGCGGAGTAGAGGAGAATACCGTTGCCGCGCTTATTGAAATGTCCGAGCTTCTTTTGGGAATGAAGAGTTCTTCCGAAAATCCGACGCTGCAAATCGTAAACGGCGTAACTCCCAAACCTATCTCTACCCCCGGCGTTGAAAATGGTGAAGGGCAGAGCGCTCTGGAAGAATCGCGCAAGGAGTATTATTTCGGCCCGGCGGGCCACGGCGACACGACAGGCAAAGGGCCGTCCGACGACGAGGTGCGCTTCATTGCGCAAGGCAAGACGCCCGAACCGGATAATAGCAGAAAAGATATTATCATGAGACACAGGCTGAGCCGCATGGAATTTTTCCTTGAGCGAATAGGCAAGACTACGGCCAGTTTTGGAAACCCCGAAAAAGAGTCCGCGTATTGGAAGAATATAGCAAAAAAGCTCGGTTTACAGGGCCTTAATAAGGCAGGTGTAGAGGAGCTATTAAGTTTTTACGATAGTAAGGTAACATCAGGCGCGCGCCATGCGAACAGTCTCCTGCGCGGGGCGCTTAGCGAGTGGTCAGACGGCGCGGAAGCATTAGTTAAGCCATTACCAAAGACCGGTTTGGATATGAGACAGGTAATTCGTGGTGTGACTATAGGCGGTCAACGCAATGAAGATAATGCATCGGCTCGACAGGACAGGGCCGGCATATTTCCATGGACAAATATTGGCGGACAGCGTCCGATTCTCGGCGAAGCCAGCCATGGCGACACGACCGGCAAAGGGCCGTCTAAGGGCGAAGGTGACTGGATCGGGCACAGACCAGGCGAGAAGAAGTATCCGGCGGCCGATGAGAATTCGCCGGGGAAAGAGCGCCGGCCGGATGTTTTGCCGGGTCAACACCAGGATAAATCAGTAGAGACGCCGATGGCATTCAGAAAATATATTAGCGACATGCCGATAGATGGCATTGTGGATTACCTGATCACATTCATGGTATCCAATGACAATGTCTCCGAAAGGCTTCCAATCGCCGTAAGAGTATTAAAGGAGAGAGACCCGCAGAAATTAATCGAATTCATTAGGCGGCTGAGGGAGGTTATGCCCCGGGTGGTAGATAAAGGACTGCCACAGGCCCTGGAGAAGTTATCAGTTATCATACCTACTGTACCGGCGGATGATGCTCCTATTGCGCCCGCTCGGAGAACCACTCCACCCGCCGAAGAAATATTGACGAGAGATCTATCACCAGCCTCAGGAAATATCATAGTAGGATTTGAGTTGGCCGAGGCAATTAAGATATATTCGCAATATGCCCCGAATCAACTTAAGGCCCTGGCTCAGGCGCGCGGAATCGAAAGACCTGAAGATGATAAATGGGGAATTATTACTCAACTGATAGAACGGCAATTTAGCCTGCGTCCCGGGAGCATTGTGGAAATTGTAGTTTATATAGGGGGCGGTAAACAAAAAACGCAT
>JAPLMG010000121.1 GCA_026387165.1 Candidatus Omnitrophota bacterium | reverse complement strand
GGATCCTGAATGCGCTCAATATCTATCATCCGCAGCAGATAGAATTCGCCAGGCTGAATATGAGCAATACTGTTTTAAGTAAGCGCAAGCTGCTGGAACTTGTACGCGAGAAGAGCGTTGATGGGTGGGACGATCCGCGCATGCCGACGCTTTCAGGTTTGAGGCGCAGAGGTTATACGCCGTCATCGATCCGTAAATTTTGTGATGACATAGGTGTAGCCAAAATGGACTCCATAATCGAGATAAACGTGCTGGAGAACGCGGTGCGGGAGGAGCTGAACAAGGCTGCCCCGCGGGCGATGGCAGTCTTAAGGCCGCTCAAGCTCGTTATTACCAATTATCCCGAAGGCGAGACCGAAGAATTCGATGCCGTCAATAATCCGGAGGATGCCTCCGGAGGCACCCGTAAAGTACCGTTTTCGCGGGAACTCTATATAGAGCGCGACGATTTTCGGGAAGTCCCGCCGCCGAAGTTCTACCGGCTGTCGCCCGGCAAAGAGGTGCGGCTGAGATACGCATATTTTATAAAATGCAGTGAAGTGGTGAAGGACAAAGCCACCGGCGAGGTCCTCGAGATACACTGCACGTATGATCCCGCAACGCGCGGCGGCGACGCGCCGGACGGCAGGAAGGTGAAGGCCACGATACACTGGGTTTCGGCGGGCCATGCCATAGAGTCCGAGGTCCGCATATACGATACGCTCTTTACAAAACGTGACCCCGACGAAGCATTCGGGGGGCTCGATTACAGGTCTAATTTAAATAAGAGCTCGCTTGAGGTGATTGATAATTGCATGCTGGAGCCTTCGCTTAAAGACGCGGCGCCGGGCAGCAGGGTCCAGTTCGAGCGCATGGGATATTTTTACCTTGACCCGGTACTGCATAAAGAAGGCAGGAGGGTCTTCAACCGCATCGTCGCGCTGAAGGATTCGTGGGTGAAGGAAGAGAAGAAAGCTAAAAGTTGTTGAATATTTATCGATATCAATATAAGATTTAAGAAGCGATACATGGGAAAAATAAAGATTTTAATTCAGGGCAAGTTAAAAGTTGGGGTTGGGGAAAAGAAAAGATTAGAAAAGAGTTAAATAAATGCGCAGTTCTATGTGCAAATTGCCATAGAAAGACTCATGCCGGTTTAATATAATATATTGAGGGGTAGTGTAACGGTAGCACTGCAGACTCTGGATCTGCCCGTCTAGGTTCAAATCCTAGCCCCTCAACCATGTACTATTCGCAACACTCGTTATACATTTGGCTCGGGCACGTGGGACAGGGCAATAAGCTTCAAACTTGTCACTTGCTTTTACCGGCGATTCGGTTATAATGGTAATCCCTCGGTGAAAAAATAATTTGTGCGCGGGTGGCGGAACTGGCCCCGCCAAGACTTAAGATTAGAAACGAGGCGGGGCAAAACCAATATACGTTAAACAGATTTTGCGGAGATGGTGGAACTGGCAGACACGACAGTTTGAGGGGCTGTTGAGGCAACTCATGGGGGTTCAAATCCCCCTCTCCGCACCACCGTACCACTCGCATCCATAGTTTAACTCTGGATGCTCGGGTACGGTGCACAGCATCTGAGCCATAGCGTTCATTTGGCGAATGGTGCTGTGCAGAAGAACAAACTAATGTGTGGCGCTATCGTCTAGTCTGGCCTAGGACATAAGCTTCTCAAGCTTAAGACTCGGGTTCGAATCCCGATAGCGCTACCAACTGAGATTCACGGGCAGGAATTTGCTGTAACTGCTTGATAATCATGCTTGTTACGGCGGTTCGAAATTCCTCGCCGTCAAAGGATACGCCCTGCGGAAAAACGAGGGTTTGGAACCGTTGCTTTAAGGTATGCTCGGCATTGGCCCATAGATTGGCTATGTTGAGAAGGACAGCTTTAGCGTAGCTTAGGCACGCTTCTATATCGTTCAATTCGATGTTTACCTCGTTTAGCTCCACCTGCTTTACCACGATGTCGTTTTTGACTTCTTCGGCCTTCTTTTTATAGGTATCCGCGTCAAATACGCCTTTTATCATCAGTTCGTCAATCCTGTCTTTCGTCTCTTTGAGCTTTTGTATGTCATGCTCGATTCGAAGCTGTTCGTCGATTCGGGCCTGCTGTTTTGTCTTCCATACGTCAAAGAGAATCTTCTCGAAAAGCTCCCAGACTTCCGCCTTGACTTCGAACGTCTTCAAATACTCATAAAACTTAGTCTCTAATACCGCCTTCTTGACGTTCAGGTGGCAGTCTTTCGTCCGGCAATGATAATATCCGTATTTGACCTTCTTTCGGCCCGTAGAGTATCCGCCAGTTAATTTTTGACCGCATTTCGAGCACCGCACAAAGGGCCGTAGAGGAAAGGCAGGGTTACTGCGCGACTTCGGAGCTATAATTGGCCTTTTACCGGTAAGTATCATCTGAACCTTTAGAAAAGTCTCTTTTGATATGAGGGCCTCGTGGATACCGTTAATATCGTCCGTAAACCATCTCTTGACCCTGATGATACCGGCGTAAAGAGACTGGCGCAACATCCTGTTAAGATTGGCCCGCGACATCTTCTTTGCGCCTTTTGCCTTTAACATATTAGAAATGGCAACCTGCGTATGAAGGCCCGTCGCAAATAGTGCGAACGCTTCCTTGGCGAAAACAGCATCTTCGGAAGGTATGAGGATGGGTTTAGACAGGTTATCCCTTGAAAACTTATATCCGATAGGGGCCTGAAAACACCACCGGCCATTTTGTAACGCCTGTTTCATCCCGCTTTTTGTGCGCTCGCTCCTCTGGTCGTTGTCAAATTGGGAAAAAGCACCTATGACGTTACGAGTA
>JAPLMG010000240.1 GCA_026387165.1 Candidatus Omnitrophota bacterium | reverse complement strand
TTTCGGTAATAAGGCCTCCGGAAAAAGCGACGGTGATCGATACGGCAGGAACTTTAGCGTCTACCCTCATGAGCAATATCAGGCCGTTTGCGAGCGTGCGTTTCTCGAACTTCTCTTCCGTGCGGGTTTTTGGTACTGATACGCTGGGCAATGTTTCGCTGCCTTTCGGAACAAGCGAGATCTCGGTCAGATTATCTTCATCCAGATATTGAGACGCCGCTCTTCTTATGTCGTACTTCGAAACCTTATTTACGCCTTCTACGTAGCGGTCGTAGAAATCGCTGTTCCCGGCTATTGCTTCACCCTCGCTCAGATCCTCGGCCTGGTACTCTATCGTTTCGTGAGATAGTATGTGATCGCCTATCACCATGCATTTTGCGCTTTCGAGCTCGTTATCAGAAATATCTCCGTCCTTTATCTTTTTGATCTCATCCAAAATATCTTTTTTAGCGGCCCCGATATTTTCTTTGTTAAGAAGCGCCGTGATCACAAAGAGGCCCGGATCCATTGGTGTGTAGTTCCACGCCGATATCGAATGGACTTCCCTCTTATCTTTCAGCAGCAGCTTATTCAAACGGGAATTATTACCGCGCCCCAGTATCATGGAGAGCACGTCGAGCGCAAAGAGGTCCTTATTCAGCATGCCGGTCGAATGAAATCCAAGCGCCAGATACGATAAAGTTACCGGCGCCTCTTCTTCTACCACCCTCTTACCTGTCTGAGAAGGCTCTTTTTCGCCTCTGTTCACCGGTCTATAGGAAGGATCTCTGAAGCGGCTGAATTCTTTCTCTACATCCAACGCGGCATCCCTGGCGTTCATACCGCCGACCACCGCGATGACCATATTATTGGGAACGTAGCGCCTGTTATAATATTTGACGACATCATCGCGCGTCAGCGCTCTTAAGATCTTTTCGTATCCTATGGGAGGATATTTGTATGGGTGGGCCGTGTACGCATTTTCAAATAATCTCGTCATCAATTTCTTTTCAGGGTCATCCTCATTAAGCTTTATCTCCTTCATTATGACTTCCCGCTCTTTCTCCAATTCCATCCTGTCGAATACGGAGTTCACGAGCATGTCCTTCAGGACGGATAGGCCTTGAGTGAAATATTTGACCGGGACCGTCACCTCGTAAGTAGTTGTATCGTGCGACACGGCTCCGTTTATAAGTCCGCCGTATGAGCGTATCTCTTTTTCGATATCGCCCACTTTACGCGATACCGTTCCTTTGAATACAAGGTGTTCCACAAGGTGAGATATCCCGGAAGCGGTATACTCTTCTTCCGAAGAAGGGCCGGCTTTTACCGTTATATTTATGGAGACGAGGTCTTTTGGAGGGCTCTCTTTTGCCAAAATGACGAGGCCGTTTTCCAGGGTCTTCCTGTAAACGGCCTCATCAGCGATGGAAAAACTGTTTATTATAAATATTAAAATTACTGTCAGCAGCAGTCTTAAATGCAATCTCTCTATCGAGATCACACCGATCTTCTCTTCCGGCGTTTTCTCTCGCTCGGTTTTTCGTAGTGCTTTCTTTCCTTCAGCGTCCTCAGTATACCCTCACGCTCTATCTTCTTCTTAAAACGTCTAAGAGCTCTTTCAAGAGGCTCGTTTTCGCCAACGCTTATCACTGGCATTATTATCTCACCCTTTCCGTATAGATTTAACACTTTAGTTTATCACAAAGCGCATCTATTGTCAATCATAGCGCATATCTGTGTCAAGCCAAATTATAAATGTCGATAGGAAAAGGGGTCTAACGGGGCTCACTTTTTGAATGAGATCATTATATTAAAAGACATCTTTGACATCGACAGGCTCCTTGGCAGCGCAGGAAAAGGCGAGATCGCTTTGATGCTTATCGCTGTGATATGCAGCAGCATCTCATCCTGGGTAGATTTAGAGCGGTCTATCTCATAGGACAATAGCGAGCCATTCTGAGTCAGCACGAATGACAGATGTACTTCACCTTCGCGGCTGTAATACTGGTAGTTGTCCTTGAGCTTTGAGCGTATCTTCTCCCGGATCAGCTGATAGTAATTGACATAATCCTTGTTCTGCTTTAACTGGGCCTCTTTTTTCGCGGCCTCTTCAGAGGGATTCTTTACAGCGTCACTTTTGCGCGACTTCGTTCGCTCTTTTAACTTACTGGACTTCTTACTCTTCTTATTATCGGCTTTAACCTGCGCCGCAGGCTGCGGCTTCACCGCAACCTCTTTTTGAATATCTATCTTGGGTGTCTCAGGACTCTTAAGGACAACCTCTTTATCCGTAGCTATGGCGGCGGCGATCTCTTTCAGGATTACATAGTCAACCACTATAGTATTCTTCTTCTCTAATTCCTGTCGTAGCAGTTGCTGATTATAGAAAGGCGCAAATAAGCCTGCGTGAATGGTCGCCGATATTACAAAAGCGCCTCTTAGAGTTATATTCATAGAGAAGAGTATAAATTAACGGCCGCGGGATGTCAAGCCGTACACTAGCCTAACGAACGGCGTAACTTGCGGTGGCCGCCTTCAGCGGACATAAATTTGGATTGGGCATCCAAATTTATTTCCGCCACAAAGATTGGCGGATCCGCCAAAGGCGGAAACGCCGCTTCAGGCGTATCCCCCGCAAGTTCCGCCTGCGATGGATATTGGGGTCAGGCTTCGCCCGAAAAGGCGCCCAACCCTCTTAGTGATTAGAATTTACAGGAAACGCCGAAGCGGTAGTTTGTTTCTGGCGCGGGGTAATAAAGTACATTAGGGCCGTTATTAGCGCTGGATGTTACATACTCTGAATACTTCTCATTAAATATGTTATTGATCCCGAAAAATGTTTCCCATCCTTTACATTTAAAACTAGCTTTTATATTACATACCGTGTAATCTTTTACTTTTGGGCGTGTTGCATATTCATCATTTATAGCTCGCTGTATTCCGACATAATCAGACCAGAAATGGATATCCATAAAATCGAAAGGTGTTAATACAATACCCCAGCTGACTTTATTGGCAGGCACCATAGGAACCCTATTGCCGGAAAATTTCCCATCTACAAAATACGCATTTATGTACGTGTATGCTAAATAGAGGTTGATGTATTTATTTACATCAGAGTTAATGCTTAATTCCGCGCCTTTTCTACGAAGATGGTCGTAATTCTTATTGCTCCCAAGACCCCCAACCGATGGGTCGAGATATATCTCATTGTAGACGTCTATAATAAAAATATTCAATTTTGTTTTGAAATATTTTATCGTATCTTTCTTTATGCCGACTTCCCATGTCTCCGCTTGTTGTTGTTTTATATCGGCATTTAACTTTGGCGTTGTCCACCTGCTGAAGAATTCGTCAGTAGCGGGAAATCTATAGCTTCTTGAGAATCTGCCATATAAAGCCCCTTTCGGCGTGTACTTGTATTCGATTCCCAACTCTACTGCTTTTTCATCCGGTTCCCTCAATTTATAATCATCAGAAACGTCCTGTTCGTCAAATACATATTTAGCCCATTCATACCGACAACCGCCATTAAGTATTAAATTTTCAAGAATAGTCAGCTTATCAGATGCATAAATACCAAAGGTTTCTTTTCTTATCTCGAGTTGAAGATATGTGCCCATGCTGTCGACCGACAATATTCTATTTGACGCGCGAAATAGGTCGTTTCCAAGCACAAGTTCGTTTGAAACAGGCCCGAAATCATAACCAATCAGATATTTTATGGTGCCACCGATACTATTTATCTGCATCGAATCCCTTGCAAACCCTCCTCCCCAATCCGTCCAGTGCGTTTCGCTCGTCGATCGTCGCTTCCTTTTCCAGAAGTCAAGGCTCAGAGAGGAGTCTGGATTGTTTTTTGTCAGTTGAATAACGGGAGATATTTTAAAATATCCGGTTTCGGTCTTTGCCCAATCTATGGGCGTAGTGGAACCTCTTCTCCCTATTCGGTCAATATCTGTACGGCTAAGACCTGCGGGCATACCAGACCAGTCTTTATGATAAGCTCCGGACAAATTAAAAGAAAAGTAATCGGTCGGATTAAAAGTAACGTTTCCATCATAATCATATCCTTGAAAATACCCATTAAGCCTGTATCCGTCCGTCTCCTGAAATTTTCCCAGTCCGGCATATTGCAAAAATGGCGTTCCGCCTTGAAAGCTCGCAAGATGCTTATTAAGCCTGTAACTCCCGGTTTCGTAGTCATATCCAATGGTCGGCTTACCCGCACCTTTCTTAGTTATTATGTTAATAACACCGGCTGAAGCATTGTCTCCATAAAGTACTGAGCCAGCACCCCTCAGTATCTCAATGCGCTCCACCGACTCCAATGGAATTTGTGCCCAATCCACACCCGAGTTGTCTATCTCATTAAGGCGTCGGCCGTCAACCATTACAAGAACGTTTCTGTTTGCGGTATCACCAAACCCCCTAATGTCAACTATTGCGGTTTTTCCTGTATGCGTTTGGTCAAAAACGTGAATCCCCGGTTCTCTCCTCAATATATCCGGAACAAAATTTGCATTAGATTTTGCTATCTCCTCGCTGGTTATCACTGTTACATTGCCGGGATAGTCGAATGTGCTCTCCTCGTGTCCGGAAGATGTAACTACAATTTCTCCTAAATTTACTTTTTCCTTTCCATCTGCGGCGAAACTATCAGCACAAAACAAAAAGCCACTCATAACTAATACTACTGCTATTACTTTCTTCATTTCCTTCTCCAACATGTTATCCGCCTTCGTCCGCCTTTGGCGAACTTCGGCGGATTGTTTTGCCGCTCGTAATCGACGGTAAAACAAAAAACCCCGCACAAATAATGTGCGGGGTAAGTTCCCTGTTCTACTTAAACCCGTATATGGCGGCACTTGCCTCGATGCCGAACCCATTTGTCATTTGAATTTTGACATTTGGATTTATTACATAGGTAGGTCTTCTGACTGCCCAGCCCTTTTTAACTGCCTTCCCATTCCAAAAATCTTGAAACAGTGGCTTGATTATTAAAAAGGTTACCTTTTCTTATAACAAGAAAAGGGCTGGGCTACAGCGGCGGGACCGTTTCCGTTAGTCCCCACGATTAGTTTTGCGAAGCAAAACTGTGGGGATTGGAATTCCCTTTTGAGCCCTTCCGGGCGCCCATATAATGAAATATATCAAAGACACGAAGATTATAGCGCTTTACAATGCGTAGTCAAGAAATTTTCTTTTTCAAGCAAAAATGGGAAAGGTAATAACAGCTCGATTGTAAGAAACGCCCGCCGCCGTCAAGCTATTAAAGCTCATCAAAAAACGACTCCATTAATTTTGTATCTTTAAGCGAATCATTTATATCTTTTAGGTCGAATTCCTCCGGGCCGAACTTACCGCCTATCCATGTTAGTAAAGATTTATGCTCTGGATGCTTCGGGTTTTTAATAGCGTTCAGAAAATCTTCATAGCCGCCTGAGCCGCCACAATCCTCTGGCGGACAATTGCGCGCTCCATCGATGCAGATAGGGTATCGTATCTTCCCTTCCGACATAAATATCTTTTCACATTCTATGGCATGTTCCCAACCATCTCCGAAATCATACTCAAAATCAAACCTCTTCATTTCTTGGTCGGTGAGGTCAATGAGCTTAACGGTCTTTTCGTCTATGGTATCTCTGCCGGATTCAAATTCATCATCCGGAATGCCATAGTATTTGCCGCCCATGTAAAATTGATGAAGATGGCCTCCCGACCAACCCATTAGCGTAAGGATAGAAGCGGCAAGCTTACGGAGCGTCATATCGCTCTCAACCTGAAACTGTCGCCAGATGGGAGGATTTACATCCCGCAATGTAATTTTGAATTGGTAGACGAACTTTTCTTTGTTTTTCATATATAATTAATGCGACAATGTTATCGCTATTGCACACAAAGCAACCGACGTTTAAATGTCGGCTGCTTTGAAATGAAATACCAAATTGATGCTAAACAAACACCTTTTCTTCGACTTTCTTAACGCGCTTTTCGATATCTTTTGTCTCACGGCTTATATTTATAACAATATCTTTAACCATCCCGAGGTCTCGTTCCACCCTATCAACCTTTATATCTATAGTACCCGTTTGGCTTTTAACAGCTTCTGTATCCATTTGTAATTTAAAATAATGTGTGTCCACTTTTCGCACTATTTCGCCTATTTCGTTTAATTTCTCATCATGATTCTCAAGTTTTTTGCCCAATATACTATGCCCTTCCGCGACGGTTTTGAGATCATGGCGTATCTCTTCTAATAGCACTCTGGTTTCACGTTCTGAATCTGTCGGTTTAGTCTTTGGGGTTTTGTCGTTCTTCTTCATTTTATAAGTCCTCCGATTAACAAACGTAAACATACCATACTAAAGAGTTGATGTAAAGAATTTTTTCATATGCGCAAGAATTCTCTTTAAACTTTTTCTATCTCCCTCAAAAATTCCAGAGTTTTTAGGCGGCGCTCTATGTGGTAGTCGAGGAATTTACGCAAAGCAGACTCGAGCTCTTTGCCGACCGCGCTCGCTACTTTGATCCGTGCCACCTTTTCAAACGGCAGGGCGCGGATATGCTCGATAAATTTGACGGTCCCCTGCATTATGGTGTGGGCGTTCTCATCGCTTTTAAAACAATTTTTGCATATGAGCCCGCCCTGCAGCACGCTGAACTTAGCGGAGGCATCGACCTTGCCGCCGCAATTCGCGCAGGACTCAAGTGTGGGCATGATCCCGAGAAGGCTTAAGAGTTTGATCTCGAATATCCTTGCGGCCCTTCGGGAGCTCGCCTCTCCGGACAGAAGCTTAAGGCTGTTCAATAGCAGGTCAAAGACCCGCTCATTCTTATCGCCCAAGGCCGTAACTGAATCGAGGAGCTCCGCCATATATGCCGCATATGCCAGCTTTTCAAGAGACCGCCGTATCGGATTAAAAAATTCTATCAAATCGCACTGGGACGTCGTAAAGATATCACTCTTTTTGCGGTCATAAAACACTATTTCGTCGTGAGCGAATATTTCAAGAGAGCCGCCGCCGCATACTCCGCGTGCGCCGCGCACCCCGCGCAATATCCCTTTGATCTTCCCGAAATCTTTGGTGTAGAAAGTCAGGATCAGAGAGGTCTCTCTGAGGTCCTGTCTGCGTAAAACTATTGCTTCGGATTTTTGGATCGGCATTATCGACGCAGTAGCTGAAAGACGAGGCCCGTAGAAAGAATACCGAGTATAGCGCCGGCCACGACCTCCCATACCGTATGTACGGAATCTTTTATTCTGTGCCGCGCTATCAGGAAAGCCATTACGAAAGCCAATAGCATCACTATGGCATTACGCGTGAGAAAGGCTATCACCGTCCACATCGCGAAAGCGATCGCCGCATGTCCTGACGGCATTCCGCCGCGCAGAGGCGTCCCGCTGCGTAAAGTTACTTTTCCCAGTATAGTAAGCGCCAGGACGACTATGATAGATATGAATGTCAGGTGCCATGGCGATCTACCCAGCCTGGCTATCCCTTCCTCCAGGGTAAAAGGTACCTTGCCGGCAAAGAGCATATAACCCACTATGATAGCGTTAACAACCGTAAGCAATACCGCCCCGGCCGACGCATCCTTTACTACCCTAGCTATAGGATGGAACTCCGTCTCTACTACGATATCCACAATCAGTTCGACCGCCGTATTTATCATCTCCGCGACAAGAACCAGCGTTATGGCGATCGCGAGAATCATCAATTCCTGCGGCATGAAGTTCAGATATATACCTAAAAGCAGTATAAATATCGCGGATAGAAAATGGATGCGCATGTTGCGCTCGGTCTTCACTACGTAAAGGAAGCCCTCTATCGCCGCGTTAAAACTTTCGACAATTTTACTTTCGCGCATAACTTCTCCAGCACGGAATCCTGTTTCCTGAACATTCTCAATTTGTCCGACGGCTTTCGGTCATCATAGCCGTAAAGGTGCAGTATGCCGTGTATCACGTATAGAACTAATTCTTTTTCAATTAATGTATTAAAAACGCGGGAGTTTCTCAACGCCATATCCGATGATATCAGTATCTGGCCGCAGGAACCCAGGTCAAAACTTAGAACATCCGTTGCCCTATCCGTGCCTTTATAGCGTTTATTAAGAGGCTTGATAGCCCTGTCGCTTAGAAAAACGATCTCCAATTTCGCATTCGAAGATTTTTTCAGGATCTTAAGGATATTGACAACTATTATTTTTATGAGTTTTTCGTCAATTCTATGTTTCTTATTGAGGTTGGAGACCGCTATGCTCGCATTCATCTCACTTCTTTATCTTTATATTCAGCTCATTCAGCTGCTTTTCATCGATGGCTGAAGGGGCGTTCGTCATGGGACAGAAGGCTTTCTGTGTCTTTGGGAACGCTATGACATCCCTTATCGATTCGCTTCCGGTGAAGAACGTCATGAGCCTGTCGAGCCCGAACGCTACGCCTCCATGCGGCGGGGCTCCGTATTTGAAAGCGTCTAGAAGGAATCCGAACCTTGTTAACGCGTCTTCAGCACTTATTCCGATCGTCTTAAATATCAGCTCCTGCGTCTTGCGGTCATGTATCCTTATGCTTCCGGAACCTATCTCCGTTCCGTTTATAACGAGATCGTAAGACCTCGAGCGGACAGAGCCTAAGGAAGCGCCTTCTTCCAATAGCCCGACATCGTCCGGATGGCAGGAAGTGAAAGGATGGTGCTCCGATTCCCACCTCTTCTCTTCGTTATTATACTGAAATAGGGGGAAGTCCGTTATCCATAGGAATTCGAACCTCTTCTCATCAATAAGATTCAGCCTTTTACCTAATAATTTCCTTAAATTAGACATGGAATCGTAGGCTATTCTAAGGCTATCCGCGACGATGAATATCATATCGCTGTCTTTGCCTGACACGGCTTCATTTATGGCCGACAATTCGTCTTTTGTGAAGAATTTATCTATCTGGGAAACTAAAGAGCCCTTCTCTACTTTAAAATTTGCCAGCCCCTTCGCCCCATAGCCTTTAACAAATTCTATAAGCTCATCCATCTGGCCTCTCGAGTAAGTACCGCAGCCTTTGGCGTTTATCGCCACACACAAGCCGCCCTTTTTTATAACTTCATGGAATATTTTGAACTGGCAGTCCTTCACAAGGTTCGTTATCTCCACGAGCTCAAGGCCGAATCTCGTATCCGGCTTATCGCAGCCGAATCTCGCGATAGCCTCGGAATACTTCAGTCTCGGAAAAGGTGTCTTTAGGTCCGCCCCTATAGCCCCTTTGAATATCTTCTTCATCAGGCCCTCGGAGAGCTCGTATATATCTTCTTCGGTTATGAACGACATCTCGATATCGAATTGAGTGAACTCAGGCTGCCTGTCGGCCCTCAGATCTTCGTCGCGGAAACATTTTGCTATCTGAAAATACCTGTCAAGTGACGAAACCATCAATATCTGCTTGAAGAGCTGCGGTGACTGAGGCAGCGCGTAGAACATGCCCGGGTTCACTCTCGACGGTACGAGATAATCACGAGCGCCTTCAGGAGTGGATTTTGTGAGTATTGGGGTCTCCATCTCGACGAAATTTCTCTCATCAAAGTAGTCGCGGGCTAGCTTACATACTTTATGGCGGAGCCTCAGTGCCTTCTGCATTGACGGCCGTCTTATATCGAGGTATCTGTATTTAAGCCTTGCCTCTTCCGAAACATTGATCGCATCCGTTATCTCAAACGGCGGAGTCAAGGATCTGTTTAATATCTCGAGTTTCCGGGCTCTTACCTCGACCTTACCGGTAGGGAGCTTATCGTTGTTCGTGCCTTCAGGCCTTGATTCAACGTTTCCCTCCACACTTATAACGAACTCCCCGCGCAATCCTTCGGCCTCTTTATGTACCGCGGGATCTGTCTTTGGATCGAATACTATCTGTGTCAGCCCGTATCCGTCCCTCAGATCTATGAATATGAGGCTGCCGTGATCTCTACGGCTTCCTACCCAGCCGCAAAGTTTTACAGTCTTACTTATATCTTTTTCTTGCAGTTCGCCGCAAGTATGTGTCCGTAGCATAAAATTTCCTTTTCACAATTAATTTCTATGAATTTCTACTAATTTTGCCATGCAAAATTAGTGCCTACTGCTTGTCGTTAGCCTCGCGGGCTACAAATTTCTAATAATTTCTGCGTTACAGAATCCATCTTAACGCTGATCTGCTCTTTTGTCTTCATATCGCGCAGAGCCGCTTCACCCTTGATGATCTCGTCCTCGCCCACTATCAGAACGAACTTCGAGCCCATCGAATCCGCCCCTCTCATCTGAGCCTTCAGAGACTTCTTCTCATAATCTATTTCGCACGATATTCCGTTATTTCTTAGATCGTTCAATATGCCGAATGCTTTTGCATAGGCCGCGCCGCCTATGGTGGCGATAAAGATATCCACCCCCTTCAATTCCTTGCTCTTGCCCAGGGCCATCATTATCCTGTCCATTCCGAGGGCAAAGCCGCACGCGCCGACATCCGGCCCTTCCATATCCAGAGAAAGGTTGTCGTACCTGCCGCCGGCGCCTATAGCGTCTTTAGAGCCCAGCCCCTCATGCGTGATCTCGAACACGGTTCTCGTATAATAATCGAGCCCGCGGACGATATAGGGGTCTATCTCGTACTTTATATTGAGCATATCAACGAACTTTAAAACCTCTTCGAAGTGAGCTTTGCATTCGCCGCATATGAATACGGCCTCTTTAAATGTCTTTCTTACTATTTCCCTGCAGCCGTCATTTTTACAGTCGAGCACCCTCAAAGGATTCATCTTTATCCTTCTCTTGCAATCTTCGCAAAGATGCTCGCCCTTTTTGTCCGAGAAGATCTCCTTCAACATCTTTGACAACCTCTTCTTATCTTCTCTACACCCCAAATTATTCAGCTTTATCCGGTACCCTTTAACGCCGGCGGCATCCAATAGTTTAGCCGACAACGCGATCACCTCGGCGTCGAGAGCGGGATGAAGCGACCCTATGGCCTCAACTCCTATTTGATGGAACTGTCTTAAGCGCCCCGCCTGCGGCCTCTCGGCTCGAAAAAAAGGTCCGATATAATATAATTTCTGAAATTGCGAGATCTTATCGAGATTATTTTCAATGTAAGAGCGGATGACAGAAGCTGTCCCCTCGGGCCTCAAGCTTATATTTCTTTCACCTCTGTCCACAAAAGAGAACATCTCCTTGCTTACTATATCGGTCTCCCCGCCGATATTCTTCACAAATAGAGCGGTCTCCTCTATCACAGGCGTGCGTATCTCCCGATATCCGAATAATTTTAAATTGTCGCGGGAAATTTTCTCTATCTCCTGCCAGATACCGGATTCGCCCGGTAATATATCTTTCGTTCCCCGTACCGCTTTTATCATATCTTTCCTTCTATTACAGCTTAAAGCTTACAGCTTATAGCTATTTCATAACCCTCTTCTTCATTACCATGCCGGGCTTAAACGATACTATCCTCTTCTCCGGTATCGGGACTGTCACGCCGGTCTTAGGGTTCCTGCCAACCCTCGACTTTCTCGATTTAACCTTGAATATGCCGAAGTTCCTCAGCTCCACGGTCTCAAGCCTCGAGAGCGCCCCTACAATATGATCGAGAGTCCTTTGGACTACTCTCTTCACATCTATCTGCTTCAATTCAGTATCTTCAGCTATCTTGATAACTATATCCTTCTTTGTCATTTTAGCACCTCCCATAATTTTTTTGTTATGCCCTCTTCAAAAAATTTTTTAATAAATACGGCCATAGGATTAAATTGATCGAGCCGCCTCTTCTTATTCTCCAGCCTTTCAAGTATGTTATTCAGGAAGACGTAGGAATCCTTCCAATCACCCTGAAGCTTCCTTAAGTTCTTCTCCGCCATAAACCTTACATTGTCTATTACTAAAATGTCGCTTACCGGGTCGGTCAATCTCCCGTGCGGCATATACTTAAACTCGAGACCGCCCTTCAATCCTTCGTACTTGCTCTTTATGATCTCTTTTGTCTCCAGGAACTTCTGCTCATCTTCTTTACTGATACTCTCCCTGGAAATGACGCCCGAATATATGGAATGAAACTTAACCCAGAATTCGAGAAAACTTCTTACCGTCTTTATATCCGATTCCGTTTTTTTATCTACCATCACCGCTGTCCAAGTCAACTTTGTCATTCCCGCGCAAGCGGGAATCTACGAGGTCCATGGATGCCCGCTCCCCGTTTTCACGGGGACAAGTTTCGCGGGCATGACACACATTCAAACAATCTACATAACGCTTTATTCTACAAGGAGTTAGAAAGAAAGTCAATATAACGTTAGACTTTAAAATTCACTACGTCTCTGCCCAGGATCTTCTCTATATCCCTGATCAGCCCTTCATGGGGATCTACCAGAAGATCTCTTCCTGCGGCAACTATGGTGCGTTTTCCGTCAGGTTTCACGAAATTCAGATAGATCGGTATCCTGCCGGGATAGCGCGAAAAGATCCTCTTGAGATTTTCAAGGCTGCTCTTCTCTAATCCCGCGGTAACTACGTTCACCGTTATAGCTTTGGTATATTTAGCGCGTACGGAGTCTAAGGTTACGATCTCGTTCGCCACTATCTTGGGCGCCTCCTCCCTCAAGTTGATACGGCCCTTAACGAAGACGATGGCGTCGGGCTTGACTAATCCCCCGGACTTTGAGAATGTTTGCGGAAATATAAGCACCTCTACGGTACCGCTCAAGTCTTCAAGCGTCACTATGGCCATCTTTTCGTTAGTTCTTCTCGTGGTCGTGAACTTGACTTTGGAGATTATGCCTCCCAGCAACACTTCATCGCCGTCGCGCATATTCTCAAGCTGGGTCGTGTTGCAGGTGGAATACGTCTTAAGCATCTTCTCAAATCTGGCGAGAGGGTGCTTCGTCACATAAAAACCTATCATCTCTTTTTCGTAAGTGAGAAGCTGATTCTCCGGCCATTCCGGAATATTCGGTATGTCCTGAAATGTCTTTTTGAAATTTTCCTGGTCCTCGAAACTTTCGAAGAAAGAGAGCTGTCCGTTGAGCCTGTCCTTATGCACATCCCCTGCCACTTCAAGCGCCTTGTCGACCATCGCCGAAAGCTGGGATCTGAACAATTTGAGCGAGTCCATGGCCCCGCATTTTATAAGGCTCTCTATCACTTTCCTGTTGACCAGCCTCGGATCCACCTTCCCCGTAAAATCGTATATCGATTTGAACTTGCCGTCTTTCTCCCTCATCTTTATGATTGAGAGTATGGCGCCTTCGCCGACATTTTTTATAGCGGCGAGCCCGAATCTTATAGAATCTCCCACCACGGTGAAGTTCGCGTAGCTTTCGTTAACGTCCGGCGGAAGTATCTTTATACTCATCCTTGCGGACTCATTTATGTAAACAGCTATCTTGTCGAGATTATCTTTTTCACTGGTCAGAAGGGCCGTCATGAACTCAACCGGAAAGTTCGCCTTCAGATACGCCGTTCTGAAACTTATCAGTGCATACGCCGCTGAATGAGATTTATTAAATCCGTAACCGGCGAAATGTTCTATTAAAATAAATACCTTGTCGGCCGTCTTCCTGTCTATCTTGTTTCTTGAACACCCTTCAGAGAATAATTGGCGCATCTGGACCATGACCTCGGGCGTCTTCTTTGCCATGGCGCGGCGCAGGTTATCGGCTTGAGCCAGGCTGAAACCGGCGAGGCTTGACGCTATCCTCATGGCCTGCTCCTGATACAGTATGACGCCGTACGTCTCCTTAAGTATCGGCTCCAATAACGGGTGGTCATACTTCAGCTCGACCTTTCCGTGCTTTCTCTTCATAAAATCATCCAACATTCCGGATCCTATCGGGCCGGGCCTGAAGAGCGCCAAAAGAGCTATTATATCCTCGAACTTTTCGGGTTTCAATTTTTTCAGAAGGTCGCGCATCCCGGAGCTTTCCAGCTGAAATACGCCGGCCGATTCCGCATTGGCTAAGAGCTTATATGTCTTCTTATCTTCCAGCGAGATATTAGGTAGATCCAGATCGATATTTTTTGTTCTCTTTATTATCTTCAGCGCTTCGTTTATAACGGTAAGCGTCCTTAAGCCCAGAAGGTCCATCTTAAGAAGGCCTATCTTCTCAAGCGACGTCATAGGATAGCCGGTAGATATCTGCCCGTCGTTGACCTTATATAGAGGGCAATAATTGACGAGAGGCTTCTCGCTTATGACCACGCCGGCGGCGTGAGTTGACGCATGGCGGGTTAGGCCTTCGAGGACAAGTGACGTATCTATAAGCTGAGCTATCTTTGGATCCGTCCTGTATAGAGTCTTTAATTCCGGCTCTTGTTCTATAGCTTGATGCAAAGTTATGTTTAGCTCGGTAGGAACGAGCTTGGCGATCTTATCTACATCGCTGTATGCCATGCCCAGCGCCCTGCCCACGTCCCGGATAACTGCGTTGGCCAGCATGGTGCCGAATGTCACTATCTGCGCGACATTATCTTTGGAATACTTACGGACCACATAGTCTATGACCTCCTGACGGCGCTCGTAGCAGAAGTCTATATCTATATCTGGAAGGCTTATTCTTTCGGGATTTAAAAATCTTTCGAACAGAAGATCGTATTTTAACGGGTCAATATCGGTAATGCCAAGAGCGTAACTCACCACAC
>JAPLMG010000089.1 GCA_026387165.1 Candidatus Omnitrophota bacterium | reverse complement strand
AGAGAGAGTCATAGACCTCGGGATAGTGATGCTTGTCGGCGGAATCGTAGGCGCGCGCATCGTATATATCGCGTTGAACTATCAATATTATATAAGAAACCCGCTGGAGATAATCAATCTGACCAAAGGGGGACTTGTCTGGTACGGCGCATTCATCTTCGGTATGATCGCCGCGGCATGGTTCGTAAAGAAGAACAGGATAAGCTTCTGGGCGGCGGCAGATCTTTTTGCCCCCTACATAGCCCTGGCTCAGGCCTTCGGAAGGATCGGATGTTTCCTGAACGGCTGTTGTTACGGGAGCGCGGTACCTTCCGGCTTTATGTTAGGCGTTGTATTCCCGGAGGAATCGGTATCGAGATATCCCACACAAATATTTTCAGCGATAGCCTTGCTCCTCATATTTGCCATATTAAGGATCTGGCAAAAGAGGCGCCATTTTAACGGCGAGATATTCTTAGGATACGGCCTTCTCTATTCTATGAAGAGATTTAGCGTGGAGTTTTTTAGAGGCGATTATCCTAAGATCCTATATGGCCTCACCATATCTCAATTGATAAGCGTGGTGATATTCATAGTTTGCTTAAACTTATTCATCTACAGACTGCTTAAATGGAAAAACTCTTTAAAGTCAGCGTAGGCGCGGACAATCAGGGCCGCAGGCTCGACAAATTCCTGGCCGATCACTTCGAGAAGAATTTCTCACGGGTATTTTTACAGAAGCTGCTTAAAAAGGGCAAGGTGCTGCTGAACGGAGAGATCCCCAAGCGTCATCATATTGTGAGCGCCGGCGAGACCATAGAGATAACTGTCCCTGAGCCCGAAGAGTCCGCGATATTGGCGGAAGATATTCCTCTCAACATAGTATACGAAGATAAGCATCTTCTTGTGGTGAACAAACCGCAGGGCATGGTGACGCATCCTGCCCCGGGCAACTATACCGGGACATTGGTCAACGCGCTTCTCGCGCACTGTAAGGACCTTTCAGGCATAGGCGGGGTTTCGAAACCCGGCATAGTTCACAGGCTCGACAAGGGAACGAGCGGGCTCCTTCTTGTCGCCAAGACCGACGATGCGCACAGAAAACTGGCGGAGCAGTTTAAGGACAAGACTACCAAGAGAGTATACCTCGCTTTAGTGGACGGAAATGTAGAGCTCGATAACGGAACCGTAGAACTTCCTATCGGCAGGAGCATAAGGGACAGAAAGAAGATGGCCGTTAAGTTCGACGATGAAAGCAGCAGAGAGGCAATAACACATTATAAAGTGATAAAAAGGTTCGGCGGCTTTACGTTATTAGAGTGCAGGTTAGGCACAGGGAGGACTCATCAGATAAGGGTGCACCTCTCCTATATAGGGCATCCGATCCTCGGAGACGAAAAATACGGTATGAAAGGAAAATTTAAGATGCCGATGCTGCACGCCGCTACGATCGGCTTTACTCATCCTGCCACAAAAAAATTTATGGAGTTTTCGAGCAAGCCGCCGAAAGAGATGGCTGATGTGATTAAGAGTGGAAAACTTTGAGCTATAAGCTATAGGAAAGAGCGAATGAAGATCAAGATAAAGCCGGTTAAAAAGATAGTCGGAGAGGTAATCGTTCCGGGTGATAAATCTATAGCCCACAGAGCGTTGATGATAGGCGCCCTTGCCATGGGCGCAACCAGAATAAAAGGGCTACCCGAGTCGGATGATTGTAATTATACGGCGAAAGCATTCCGCGACATGGGCATCAACATAAGAAGAGAGCTCGATGTAACTATAGTTGAAGGTAATGGGCTCCATGGTTTAAAAAAGCCGGGCAATCCGTTATATGTTGGAAATTCGGGAACCTCGATGAGGCTCCTGGCCGGTATATTGGCAGGCCAGAGTTTCGAGTCCACGCTTACGGGCGACACCGGAATATCGGCACGTCCTATGAAGAGAGTCGTGGAGCCCTTGAATATGATGGGCGTTAAGATAAGCGCGAAAGACGGCGAATACCCGCCGCTGGCGATAGCCGGAGGACGGGTGCGGCCCATTGCTTACAAAAATTCAATAGCGAGCGCGCAGATAAAGTCGGCCATCCTCTTTGCCGGCCTCTATTCGAAAGGGACCACAAAAGTTGTAGAGCCCGTTAAGTCGCGCGACCATACAGAGAGGATGTTGAAATACTTCGGCGCTAAAGTCAAGATCGAGGGAAGGTGCGTATCAGTAAGGGGAGACAGAGAGTTGAAGGCCAGGGCCTTCGAGATCCCGGGCGACATATCGAGCGCCGGTTTTTTCATGGCCGCGGCGACGCTTCTGAAAGGCTCCAAAATAAAGATACGCAACGTCTCCATAAATCCGACAAGGGCCGGCATATTAAAGGTGCTATCCATGATGGGCTCGGATGTCAAGATCGTCAACAGGAAGATGCGGGGGCCGGAGCCGTCGGCGGATATAGTTGTAAAATATTCCAAGACTCGCGGTATTACCATCACTAAGGATATGGTGCCTTCCGTAATAGATGAATTGCCGATCATCTTTGTGCTCGCTTCGTTATCCAAAGGTAAGACGATAGTGGAAGGCGCCCGGGAATTAAGAGTAAAGGAGACCGACAGGATCGTCTCGATGCAGAATGGCCTCAAGGCTATGGGCGCCGATTTCAGGGTGGAAGGCGATCGCATAGTGATCGAGGGGCCTAAGAGCCTTAAAGGGGCCGGGCTTAAAAGCTTTGGTGATCACAGAACCTGCATGGCGCTGGCTGTAGCGGCATTGACTGCCGAAAGCGATAGCGAGATCGAGGGAATGGAGAGTGTTTCGAAATCATTTCCGGCGTTTTTTGAGACGTTATTTAATTTGACAATCGCATGATTATTTGTTAGTATCTCATACACAAGGAGATATTCATGAGGTCAAAGTTTTTTGAAAATCTTTGGGGGTTATATAACAGGCTATTCGGTTTCTTTTCAAATGATATCGGTATAGATCTCGGTACAGCCACCACAATAGTATATCTGAAGAATCAGGGGATAGTCTTATGCGAGCCTTCTGTCGTCGCGGTTGAAGCCGGAACTTCGAATGTTCTCGCGGTAGGCGAGGAAGCGAAGAGGATGCTCGGAAGAACGCCCGGCAATATAGTCGCTATCAGGCCCATGAGGCACGGCGTAATAACGGATTTCGAGATATCTGAAGCGATGCTCCGTTACTTTATACAGAAGGTCAATAAGGCCAAGAGATTTGTCCGTCCCAGAATAGTCATAGCTATCCCATCAGGTATCACAGAAGTGGAGAAGAGGGCCGTCGAAGATAGCGCTTTGCATGCGGGAGCGCGCGAGGTCATCACCATAGAGGAACCTATGGCGGCGGCCATAGGAGTAGGGCTGCCCATCTCCGAACCTTCCGGTAATATGATCATCG
>JAPLMG010000087.1 GCA_026387165.1 Candidatus Omnitrophota bacterium | reverse complement strand
GAAGTCGGCATGGCCCGGGCAATCTATGTGGGCGTAATGCCTCTTGTCTGTCTCATACTCCACGTGAGCTACGGCGATGGTCAATATCTTGGAGTCATCTCTTACGGTACCGCCCTTGGCGATATCCGCGTATGACTTGGCAACCGCCTGGCCCTTCTTAGCTAAAGTCGCAAGTATCGCCGCCGTAAGCGTAGTCTTGCCATGGTCGATGTGGCCGATCGTTCCTACGTTCACATGAGGTTTACTTCTAACAAACGCTTCCTTTGCCATTTTTTTGCCTCCTTCTTAGCGTATCTTGTACTGCGTACTGCGTCGTGCGTATTGCGTTTTTTACGCTGTACGCAATACGCTGTACGCGGTACGAAAAAAAAGATGCGCAAATGAGATATCTATTCAGGTTTTTAGCGATATTATCTGTAGCGATATTGCTTTACGGCTGCGATTCGAACCAGTATCAGATAGTGACCGGCCCCGACGGAGCGTTATACCGTTTTAATAAGAAGACAGGCTCGTTATCCATGATGATGAAAGACAGGAGCCCGGCGCGTACAGCCCAACCGCAGAGACCTGAAGCCGTAAAAGAGGAAGATGGTTCGGCTTTGGATAAGCCGGTCAGCTGGAAAGAGTCGAAGTACCCCGGGAAAGACCTTTGGGGAAAATTTGAGATGGTATGGAGAGAGAACAAGCTTTGTTATAAATTTTACATATATCCCTACAAATCGCTGGAAAAAGCATTTGCCAGAAAAAAACAGGACTACATATACAGCCTGATGAGGCCGGGCTTTGTCATTGAACTTGTGGATAAGAACGGGTTCTTAGTAAAAGAGATAAAGATAAATTTATGGAGCATGACTAAGGCCGACGGCGATGGCGGCACAGCAAAAGAGCTCGTCCTGAATTCACAGATAGACTGCACTAAGCAATCCTATGGATCCATAGGCGGGTGTGCGATCAAATGGGGATTGGATAGCGAAATGATAGAAGGCGGCGTCGATTACATAAAAAGCTCATCTGTAAAAAGTGAAAGATAACGGGCAGGCGATCATGTTAAAGAATATACTCGTGATATCTCTTACGGCCTTACTTATGGCCTGCGGACCGTCTTATGCCGGGGGCCGGGCCGGTTTGGACGAGGCTCTTAACTCTTTCAATAAAGCAATAGAGGCGGACCCTTCTAACGCCGAATCGTACTTTAACCGGGGAAATATTTATGAAAGCAAGGGGATGGATGATAAGGCCGTATCCGATTACAACAGAGCGATAGACCTGAGGCCGCGGTATGCCGAAGCCTTCATAAACAGGGGCATAGTCTACTACAAAAGGGGAGAGTACGAAAGAGCCATACTCGACTATACAAGAGCGCTCGAGCTGGATCCGTCTTACGGCGAGGCTTACACGAATATTGGATTGGCCTATACAAAGCTGGGTCAATACGACCAGGCTCTTTACTACTACAATAAGGCTATATCCGAATATGATGACGACCCTTGCCTTTTTGTAGACCGGGGCAAGGTTTATAACGAGAAAGGAATGCGCGAGGCCGCGATGGCCGATTTCAACAAAGCCCTGGAGCTTAACGCCAAAAGTTCGGACGCCTATTT
>JAPLMG010000060.1 GCA_026387165.1 Candidatus Omnitrophota bacterium | reverse complement strand
GTCAAACCGACAAATTTTTCTAACGATAGGACTATTTTCTGCCATTCATCCGTTATACCATTAACCTCGAGCTTTCCTATCTGGAGTTTGTTCTTAAGCTCAACGTTTATCCTGGTGGTGAAACCCGCTCTCTTGTCTCCTTTAATATAGAATACAAGATATTTGTAACCCGTAAGGTCTATACCCATTAAACTTGTAAAGAATCCGTTATACGCGGAGAACGGCGAGTCAACATCGTAAGTCAGTTTTAAACCGTAGCCGGTCTCTCCCGTCCTTTCAAAGGCGGTGAATTCGTCCCTGCAATACTGGTTGGCGTCGGAATAGAAGACCACCCAGGAGCCAAAGGGGCCTTTCAGATTGTTGAAATTCTCTCTCCTGCTGAAGTCATTTATCAGGACCTTCCCTTCTCTAAGATACTCAACATTCTTGCCCCAATATTTCCAGTCCTCCAGGTCGTCCGCGCTTATCTTTTGAGGCTCGCTTATGGGCCTGCCTTTCTGAAGAATCCTCTGGGTCCTCTCATCCACTGTATATTTTCTGAATCCGGCCCTTCCTTTCTCGTCAAGCTCGCGGGCGTAGATCCTGCTTTCAAATACACAGACTTTAGTCTTATCGCCGGTCACCGCCTCCGACCAGGCCGTCCCCTGCGCTCCGCATATGGCCGTCGGTGTCTTTACGGTAAACGAGGACCTTGGCTCCAGTTTTTTCAGCGCCACGAACACCTTTCCTTTAGAAAGATTTAAATATGCGGGGTTTATCTCCTGGACCTCCAAGCGGCTCTTCTCGTCTATTTTGACCGCTTTGTCGGTATCTTTGCCGATGACTATATCGACCATCGAGCCCTCGGCGGTTTCCACCATATCCCCTTTTTCAAGCACCGTGGAGGCTTCCATCTTCTGCCATCCGGCGCTGACCTTTGCTTTCTTTATCTTTACATCGCCCTTTACGACGAGCGTTTTATTCGTCTGATCATATATTATCTTTTCCCTGAGCAGCAAAATATTTGCTGCGAATATGGCAATGGATATGCAGAGTAAGACCAAAACTGCCGTTAAAATATTTTTCTTCACGATGATCCTGCGTTTTATAACACCTTTTCTAACGCGGCTGTGATAAATCCCGTATCGTTCAGCTTCCTGTCAGGGACATTCACTTCGTCTACTTTTGACGCGCCTTTACTCTCCAGGACCTTACGTATATTCTTAAAACACCTGTTGACCCCGGTGCCGCTTCCCGAAGTTAACAGGATTATAGCTCTCTTACCGTTTAAACCGGATAGCTTATCGAGATACGTATTTATTGACGGTGTCGGGGCGAACGCCCAGACGGGCGAACCTATCAGCAGCAGGTCATATTGCCCGAGGTCGAATTGTAGATCGCCTTCCAGGACCGCTCTCTTACCCGTGAATGCCGCCTTACACTGCGGCGCAAACTTTTTAATTTCATCCGCGGGCTTAAGCCTCTGCAGTACGACCTCGCCCTTCTTCCTCAATAGATCGGCGAAGATATTGGCAACTTTATCGGTATTGCCTGAAAAAGAATAGTAAGTTATGAGCGTCCTCATACGCAGAATACCTCCTTTATAATTATAGCATAAAAAAGCTCCCGGATCTTACTAATTATGCTATAGTGATGATTGAATGCGAAAAGACCATCTTAAGGGGATAGAGATCATTTACGAGGACCGCGATATCCTTGTCATCGACAAGCCGCCGGGGCTTCTTACGATGGCTTCTGCCGCCGAAAGAGAAAAGACCGCCTATCATATTCTTACGGATTATGTCCGTAAAGGCTGCGCAAAATCACCCAAACGCGTCTTCATCGTACA
>JAPLMG010000301.1 GCA_026387165.1 Candidatus Omnitrophota bacterium | reverse complement strand
ATGTCCCAGTTAACGAGGCTTAAAGCGAGCGATAACGCAACCGGGACAAGCGTAAATACCAGGAATCCTAGAAGATTTGGCAGTAGAAACAGATATCCTGCCACCGCTTCTTTAGTGGAACTTCTCAGCATAATAATCTTAGAATTATAACATATTTAGTCAAAGAAATCCTCTACTTTCAGCAATTCCTCCGCGCGCCTGTTTATCGGATCAGCGGCAAAACGCCTGCGTATAGCCCCGTCATTCAGGTAATTATCGAGCGCCAAAAACGACATCGCCTGGTCCAAACACAGGTATTTGATCGCCACCTTACCGGTCTCCACGTTTATGGCATCGTAAAATCCGCATTCTCCGTAAGCGTTATAGAGCTCCAGCATTTTGCGTATGTTGGCTATGCACTCCTTTGGGGCGAATTCAAGCGCCAGGAATGTCGCGTGCGGGGCGATAACGCCCGGTTTATAGCCTTTTATGCCGAGAGATTTTACTCCGTACTCCGTGTAGCCGCCCTCCGGCATGCAGGAAGGAGACATTCCGAATACAGGATACGAGAGCTTCTCGAGGGCATATTTGATCTGGATCTCGACATGCCTTTCGTCATTCGCGCCCAATCCTTTCGGAGCCAGGGCCTTTTCATCGATTATGATAGCGGGCATCAGCGCTTCGAACATGCCGCCGCCCCAGCTGGGAACGAACTTTATATCATTATAAGTATAGTACCCGCCCTCGGTAACACATCCTAAGTAAGCCTTCTCTCTCCTGCCCTTCGGCATCTGGGTCTGCCAGGACCACGTATCGGGAAAAGTCCTTGCCAGCTTAAACCAGTGATTCTTCGGAACATCGCCCTTACCTATAGCAATATAGCTGATCGCTCTGGGCTCGGTGTAGAGCACGCCGTAGTTGTAATCGGAATAGCAATTTATGTTGGTGTAGAACCCGTGATACATGCACTCTTCCACACCGTCATAGAAAAAAGAGAAGTCCATTCCGTCGAGAAGCTTGCGGCATCTTTCGCCTAAAGTTTCCGGGAAAGCGTTTTTTATCACCACAAGGCCCGCCGCGAGCCAGCCTGAGTCCACGAAAGAGACAAAGTTGCTCGTCCTCTGGAATATCGTAATGTCATAATAGTTGTATGGGAAATTTTTGTATTTCTCTATCCGTTCTATCGAATCCAGCGTGAGCCTCAATCTGTTGAGAGCGTCCTCTTTCGTTATGAATTTGAAATCGTATCCGGCCACAATGCACATGAGATACAGCCCTACGTTCGTGATGTTGGTGTAGTCCCCTACCCTCGTCTCTTTGGAGACCGTGGCCGTCACTCCGAACTCAACATTATCTATCGGGAGCTGGTAATTCCTGTCGACGAACATATCGAAATAGTTCCACGTATCTTTTGCTATCTCTAAGAGCATGGCCTTATCGTCGGCCGGAAAGGGCTTCTTTAAAAATACTTTTGAAGGAAAACCGTTGAGCCTCTCGATCAAAAATTTCGCGAACTCAGGCGCCGGGAGGGGAGTCTTCGTCTTCTTACTCTTATGCTCTACAGTATCGCTGATGCTCGGCCCGGGGAACCCTGTCTTCACAAACGCGAAGTCGTCAAAATAGAGGGTACCCCTCGGGCTGTCAACGCGTCTCTTCTCGAACGTGATCACAAACTCCCCCATCTGGCTCCAGTCGGTTATCCCGTTCATTACGTTCAGGGGGACCGATATCTTCTGCCATTCGCCCGTAACGCCCTTTACTATGAAGCTGCCCTTCGCGGTCTCTTCCAGGCCATCAGGGCTTTTCTGCAGCTTCTTGAACTCTATTTTGAATATGTTGGTGCAGCCTTTAAGCCTGTCGCCCTTTACATAGAATTCGAAATGGTCATACGGCGAGGCGTCAAAAAATTTCAGCTGCATCCAGAAACCGTTCACGGCGTTCTTCGGGGAGCCGACATTGTAGTCGAGCCTTAACGAATAGCCGCTCTTACCCACTTTTATATCTCTGTCCAATGAGGCAACTATACCCTGGGCTTCATCCTCAGGATCCGTTTCCCACGTGCCCATGTCGGCCTGGAGATTATTGAACATGGCGCCGTTATTAAAGTCGGCTATTGTGAAAGCCGCGGGCTCGGGGTTAGCTTGCCCCGAACCCGAGCGGGGCGAGTGGTTCGGGGTGGGTTCTGTTCCGGGAAGAGCCTGAGAGCTGGAAAGAAACAGGCTTATAAAAACTATTAACAAAGCGGGCTTCATTCTATCCATAAAGAGTCACAAGAAAATCGCTTCGCGATAACTTTTTGGCGATTTTCAGTGGTTGGAATTAGTTTTTGAAATTCCATACCATGAATTATTTTTCTATGCTGATCTGTACGGTAAGGGTCTTTGCAGGATCTTTTTTTGTTCCTGTATCGGGTGGACGCATGAGGCCAAGATCGCCTATGTTGATAGTCATGGTGTAATTGCCCGGCTCATCAGGCGCCTGCCAAACCCTTGAGAGCGTCTGTTTGTCATCCATGAACTTGCTGCCCTCGGGCCCGCTCCATGAGAAGAATACCAGATCCTTTTCCATTTCGTCCCTGATCTTGCGCGGCAGCCTCGACTGATCCTCTTTATCCTGCATGTATTCGTTGAACCTGTCCATATCCCCGAGGCCTGTCATGTTAAAAGTGATCCTTGCCCCGGGCGCCGCCTTTATAAATATCTCCCCCGGCTTTGCATCCTTATTTTTAACGGTTTCGGCCCCCTCGCTTACGCTGATGTCGCAGTTTACGGGCATGTAGGGCTCCCATACTTTATACAGGTCTTTTGAGCCGAAGCTGTAGGACGGAGCCGCACCTTTCTTTATCTCATCTATATCCTGTATGAGCTGCCCCGCCGCGTAAATATAGACGCTCCTGGGAAAATCGCTCTGTATTTTTTTGAGCAAATCCATTGACTTGTCGTAGCCCGTATTATTGTAGTAGAGGGCGCCCATAAGCAGGTACGCATAGTCCCTCGAATCCCTGCGCGGATATTTGTCCGCTATCTTTTGCAGAGCCTCTATGGCTCCATCTATGCTCAAATTTTCGTAATAGAGCCTGCACAGGCTCTCGAAAGCCTTTTCGAACCATACGCTATTCTGATAAGTATTCAGGAACTCCTCGAGCTTCCCTATGGCCTTCTGATACTCCTTGTTGTAATAGAGCGACATACCGAGCCTGTAGCTGCAATAGTCGGCGACCTGCAAATCGCTGTATTTGAACAGGTACATCGAATAATATTTTACGGCTTCTTTATAATGGCCCTTATCGAAATATTTCTCGGCTACATCCATTATTTTGGGCCCATGCGTACCCTTATCGTAATAATTTCCCGCAAGCTCGAGATATGTGTCGTAAGTCGCAAGCGCCTCTTTGGCGCGGCCTGTATCGAAATACTTATCGGCGCTTGCCTTTATGTCGTCGGCGATCATCCTGGCGCTGCCGGGGTCAACCTTTGAGGCATAAAGAAGTTTCAGCTTCATCGCGTAGTCCCCGAGGCCTTCATCGCTAAAGAGCTGCGAAACTTCGTTCAACTTCGATATATTCTTCGGCACAGAGGGCGCATAAGAGGCTATTCTTTCGATCATTTCACTGAAGACCGCATCCAACTTTTCCGTCTGGAACATCTCTTTGAATATCAGGAATCTTAAAAAATATATATTGAGACTCAGATCCTTGGAGTTCGTGGACCGGGAGGCTTCATCGAGATGGGCGAGGGCGTCGTTGTAGTACTTTTCGCTGACAGACATGTATATGCGGCCCGAATCTATGTCGTTCTTTTTTGTGAGATAGGAGAGCTCTCTTACTCTGGTTTTCGCGCACATATAGTGGAGTATATCGGAGTATTTGGGCTCATTTTTCGTCTTTAATTCCGCTTTCTTTATCTCGGAAGCAAGCTTCTCGTAATCATCGTAGGATTGACAGGAGTTTATCGCTTTTTCGCTTTCTGTCCTGGCGCCATCCCAGTCTTTCGCGCTGTTTATGACGTCGATGGGCGAGAGAGTCTCTGATTTAATATCCTCTTCCTGTGAAAAGAGCGGGGGCATGCGCCAGAGCGAGACCAGCAATGATGCGGCTAAAAGAACCGCGGCCAGGCGTCTTCTCATAGAGTTACCTCCGTTTTTGAAACCCTGAGCTTTTTGTCGAAAGGTTTAACCTTGGTAAATCCCGCTTTCTTAAGCGCGTCCTGAATGAACGGGCTCTTCATAAAGTATTTCCATACAAATCCCGTCCGGAAATTCTCTATCGGCAGTAGTATCATCGCTTCGCCGATGCCGTAATATGTCGTCGAGTACCAATTCTTATCCGCGTCAAAGGAGTCCTTCATGCCATACTGGCCCCAGAGCCTGGGATAATTTGTGTACATATATTTTAACGCGGAGAGCGACAGATACGGGGTAAATACTATGGATCCGGACGGGCCAGTAGGCGATAGAGTGCCGTCGTATTCGCACTCGCCGTTCCCCGTGGGAGGGGCGCCAAAGTGCATAGTGTAGGCTTCCGGCCTCGCCATTGAAGTGATACCCCAGCTGTTCGGGCCGTACCCCTTGAACTTATCTGCGTTATCGATGCAGAACTGCCTGTTGGCCAGAGTCGCGTCCGTGGAGTTATCGAACCAGTTGACGCCATTCTTATCCGCCAGGCCTCTGAAATCGAACCACGCGTTGGCATACTGATAAGAGAAGAGGGCGCCATGCCACGTGTATATGAACTCTTTCCCGCCGCCGTAAGAGCCCTTATTCCTGACCCACGCGTAGAATGCGTCCGCAGGGACGGGATGCGTGGGAGACCCTATCGCCAGAAGGTCTATGATTATCACCTCATCGGTATAATAGTCCCAGTACGACTCCAGCAT
>JAPLMG010000211.1 GCA_026387165.1 Candidatus Omnitrophota bacterium | reverse complement strand
TCCTGGCAGAAAGATCAAAATAATTAGCGCCTGCCTTCGCATAAACAGCAACTAATTTCTCCACTTCTGCCGCGTCTTCGTTACCTGCGCCGCAAACTAACTTAAAGCATTTTTTTTTCTTTAAAATATCTGCCAGGCTCATTTAAAATATCCCGCGTACCATTTAGCTGTCTTCATAAGGCCCTCGCGCAGACTATGCCCGGGTTTCCAGCCGAGGAGACGCCGGGCTTTCGCTGCAGAAAGATACTGTTTTTTTATTTCATATTTAGCTGTATTCATAATCTTATACTTTAATTCATTTCCGCAAAGATTAAATTTACCGATCCCCCTCAACAACTTGATAACAGCTATTGGCTTTTCATCGCTCAGGTTAAAGGCTTCGCCTGAAAGGCTCTTCTTTTTCATAAGTTCGGCTATTTTAATGTAGCCGGTTACGATATCATCAACATAAACATAATCACGGACAAATGTTCCATCGCTGCGTATCTTTAACGCTTTATTAAAAATAATAGACCTCATTGCATCAGGTATAAGACGGCTAAAATTAAAATCTCCGGGGCCATAGATGTTGCCGCAACGTGTAATCGCTACAGGCAGGCCATAGGTATGAAAATATGTATTTGTTATTAAATCGGCGCAGCTTTTGGAAACATCATAAGGATGGTTTGCAACCAAGGGGGCGTCTTCACGGTAAGGAAGTTTTTTATGGCTGCCATATGCCTTATCGCTTGAAGCAACAACAATAGCATGCACATTCCCCTGCAGCCGGGCAGCTTCTAAAACTTCCCAGGTTCCCGCTATATTAGATTTGAACGCCTTTAAGGGGTTTGCCTGGCTGCGGCCGACAATTGCCTCAGCGGCTAAATGAAAAATTATATTAATTGAATGTTTACGCAAGATATCCCTAACAAGACTGCGATTAGTAACACTCCCCTTATAAACAACTATTTTTCTATAATCCTGAGGGCAAAGAATAGTTTCCTTGCGAAAAGTTTTGATATCCATGCCAATAATTTTTGCTTTTCTCTCAAGCAGGGCTTTTACCAGATTGGAACCCAAGAAACCTTCAAACCCGGTTATGAGCACTTTCTTATTCTTCCAAAATTTATTATCTATTGCCTTCATTTCCATACCTTCCAGGGAGCGGCCCCGGATTGCCAAATTCTCTCAAAATTTATTTTATCCCTTAAGGTATCCATGCACCCCCAGAAACCGGTATGTTTATAAGCGCATAATTTCCCCTGCCTCGATAGCTTCTCAAGGGGTTCTTTTTCCCAGGCAACGGTATCATTATCATCTATATAGTTAAATATCTCCGGCTCAAGGACAAAGAAACCGCCGTTGATCCATCCCCCTTCGCCTTTTGGCTTTTCCAGAAAAGAAGAAACCTTGTTCCCTGAATCTATATTTAATACGCCAAATCTTTCGGCATTTTGAATAGCGGTTAATGTCGCTAATTTCTTGTTCTTCTTGTGAAACTGTACCAGTTTCCCCATATCGATATCAGTTAAGCCGTCACCGTAAGTTAAAAGAAAAGTTTGATTTCCAATATATTTCTTTACCCTCTTGAGCCTGCTTCCGGTCATTGTTTCTAAGCCGGTATCCACCAAGGTAATTTTCCACGGCTCACAGGCAGTGGTATGAATTTTTGTTTCATTCTTAGATAAGTCTATGGTCACGTCACTCATATGCAAAAAATAGTGATAGAAGTATTTTTTGATCACATACCCCTTATATCCCAAACAGATGATGAAATCATTGAAACCGTAGCAGGAATATAGCTTCATAATATGCCAGATAACCGGCTTACCGCCAATCTCTACCATCGGTTTCGGTAAAACATCTGTTTCCTCGCTGATTCTTGTCCCTCTACCGCCTGCCAGTATAACTACTTTCATACGATCTCCTTTGCTTGCCTGACAAATTAATTTCTCTTAAAAACCCTGAAAGACAAATTGCCGTATTCATCATAAAATTCCTTATCAAGCACGTAGCGTTCATTCATAAAATCAAAAAGATCTTTAAATTTCACTATCGGATATTTTCCGAACGCTCGATGCCCGCCCGGATTAGTATCGACAATATAGACGGGCCTGTTCTTCCTTAAATCTTCCATCAGGGCCTTCCAGCTGCCCGGAATAATGCTCTTGCTCGTGTCGATATCGGGAGCGGCGTTCGCCCATGGAATAAGCCCTGTAAGGACATTGCTGTTCCAATAACGAGAAGCCGGCCTGCGTTTAGCCAGCTCGTAGATTTCGGGGTAATAGCCCCATACAAAGATCTTATCTTTTTCACCACTGTTATCTTTGATATACTCCGTAAGGCCTCTTAGCGCTCCCGGAAGAGGGTTCTGCGCGTCACCGGCGCCTTTTATATAGTACCCTAATACATCCCTTTTAAACGCGTAATATATAACCGGCAAAGTAAGCTGCAATGTGATCGCGGTGACAAGGAATACTTTGAGATATTTTCGGGAAATATCCGACAGGGATTTTGTTTCGTAATTAATAATATCGAAAAGCGCACAGACGCATCTGCCGCCTATAAGACAGAACGGCGGCAATATCATTATGAAATAATGCCCGCATGTTTTTCCCCCGAGACAGGCCCCTATATATGCCCCCGCCCCCCATGCGATGAAATATGGCTCGATGAGCGATGCCATGCTGATCTTCTCAACTCGAGAGAAACATTTCGGCGCTGCCATGATAGCTCCAACGACGAATAGTATCAACAAGTACACATTCTCACGTAAAAAGCTCTTGGGAGAAATAAACCACAGGGCCGGCGCGATCTTTTCAAAAAAACTTGAAGCCGGGATATAATATTTGACGTTATATGTCCAACAATAAAAGTAGAAGTCCCGGAGGCTATTGTTCAGATAAAAATATAGTACTATCACAAAAAGAGGGAGGCAAAATCCCGCCATAAGCAGGCTTAACGCTTTGACCGTCCGGCGGAAAGAGCCGCTTTCCGCGAAAACGGCGATGCCGATGAAACAGAACGCGGCAAGGAAGTCAAAGATGGCCGGCTGTTTTGAAAAGAACGCCGTTCCGAAGAAGAGGCCGCTCAGTACCAAAAAAATGTCGAGCCGCTTTTTGATATAGGAAACAAGAAAAAAAGCTCCTACGACGCTGAAAAGGACCGCGATGAATTCCACATTGAAAGCGAGCATGTCCGCGTCAAGGTAAGCGTATGAACTAACAGCAAAGAGGAGCGCGGCCCAGCAAGCCGTTTTTGAATCCCATATCTTAGAACTCAGGAGAAAAAGCATCAAAATTGTCAGAAGGATGAAGATGAGCAGCATTAGATGCGCTGCTGCCATAGTCCCCCCAAAGAGTAAGAAGCTCAATGCATAAAGATAAAAGATGATCGGCGTCCTTTGAGCGGGCGCATCCCGATAAACAATGCCGCCGTCCAAAATAATTTTCCCTGTCACAGCGCTATCACCCTCATCCAAAATATAAAATTGCGGGGATACGGCCGGAAGCCTTAAAAAAATGACGAGCAGCAGGATACCCGCCAGGATGAGAACCGCCCTGCTCAGAAATTTTTCTTTATGCATGAGTATCCCATGTTGGATTGTGCAATAGGCTGAAAATATATCATATTACTGCTGTCCCAATTACGTCATCCTGAGCGAAGCGAAGGATCTAAATGTATAGATTCTTCGTCGGGATTCATTTCATTCATCCCTTCTCAGAATGACAAATGTGATTTCGAATCTCAAAATGAGTTTGTCGTCCGATGTTATCAGCTAATCTGGACACAAGTGATATCATATGATTATTGAGAAACACGGTTGCGGTGTTTTTTGCCGGTTACTATCAATATACCGATCATCCCCAATATTATCGAGGCCTGAATAATGCCGAGAAGGCCCTCCATGGCGGTGCCGTTACTGATCACTATAGCGCTGATCCCGAGAGAGAGGGTAATGCAGTATATAAAAAGAACCGAGCCGACCGGCTTAAGGCCCAGATCGACAAGATAGTGATGAAAATGGTCCTTACCGCCGTACTGCAGCCACTCTATCAGGCTCCTGACCTTGCTTTCCTTTATTCTCATTACCGTAGTGAATATCATGTCGAAGATGGGCACCCCGAGCACCACGATGGGTATGGATATCTTAACGATATCATCCCCCGCCCAGTTGCCGATCAATCCGATACCGGCGAGGATAAAGCCTAAGAACGTGCTGCCCGCCTCGCCCAGGAAGATCTTACGCTTTTGGAAATTATACGGCAGGAACGCGATACAGGAAGCGATGAGGCTGATCGCCAGTAATCCGAGAGGATATTGGTTCGTCAGATAAAGTATGGCCGAAAAGCAGAGAAGGTTTATGGCCGCTGAACCTGCCGCGAGGCCGTCTAAGCCGTCTAAGTAATTATACGCGTTGGTGATCCCCACGAACCAGACAGCGGTTATCAGCGCCTCCAGGATATCTTTCCAATGGCATCTCGGCACAAAATCTACGTGGACGCCCATATATACAACGATCAAAGCTATCAGGAACTGCCACAGGAAACGAAGCCGCGCCGATAATTCTATGATGTCGTTCATCATGCCGAGGATAAATATGAGCGTAGCGCCTAATATTACGGGTAAAAAAAGAAAGATGTTCGGCGTATTGAAGAATAGCCCGGCGACAAGCCCTATATAGAGCGCGGCCCCGCCCAGAAGAGGCGTGGCTACCTTATGCATCTTCCGCTTCCCGGGAAAATCGAGTATTTTGAAACGGACGGCCAAGGCCCTCAATAACGGCAGCGAAAGGAAGGCTGCTAAAAAAGATATTATGAAAGTCAGTACGCTCTTCATACGCTTTTATTGTATGGACCTCAAGACTCGCAGCGCTTTGAACCCCTCGGCAAATTTGACCCTTCCCTGATAGCCGCGGAAGTTCGCGCACGATTGCATGCTTTCGATTATGGTAAGATTATTAACCCTGGTCCTGTCGATCTGAGAAGCGTGCTTCTTCATCAGCTCTATCTTCTTTTCTAATACATCCGTAATATCAACGAAAATGTCCGGATCGAAATGCTGTGTGGTGGGAACCTCATAAAAAAGGACCTCTCTTATATAACGGCTTGCCGATATGCCGGCCTGCGCGGCCGCCCTATGGTCCTGATGCACATCGTCAGGAAAATTTAAAAATACCATATCCGGAGAGACCTTGTCTATCGTCTCTTCGATCTTCAGTATCGTTTCACGGCTGCCGACCAGCTCCGTATCCTTGAAATCTCCCCAGAAAATTTCCTTTGCGCCCATGAAATCGGCGGCATCTCTTTGCTCCCTGGAACGCACCTCCAGATCTCCGCCGACATCACCCCTCGTAAGCACAAGAGAAAAAATACGATGGCCGGAGAAGCCATATTTTAAAAGTGTTCCTCCGCATCCTATCTCGATATCGTCCGGATGCGCGCCGACAGCCAATATATTCATGCTCATTCTCCTTTGGTATCAATACGCTAAATGATAAAAGTATACACCACAATCCCGCGATAGTAAATATCTTATTATCCTCTTATTGTCCTCTTATTATCCCCCTATGAGGATCTTTAACGATCTTTCTCCGCAGTTAAACAGGAGATCGATTATCGATACGCACGAAATGAAAGGTTCGTGGCACTGTTTATACCGCGGGTGCTTAAAATCTTGGTAGATCAGCTTTATTCCGTTCGATTCAAACTGCTTCTCATCAAGATAGTCCCTGCCTCCGATACCCGAAAGATAGGCATCGGCTTTCATGGAGCGGCATATATCAACTAAGCGGGACGTCTTCTCTGTCGTTATCTTAAGCTGCGACTCCAGGAAGATGGGCTTATTTATACCGAGCAGCCGCGCGATATGTTTTATGATATGCATGTTAAGATCAGCCAGCATCTTCCATTCCGTCCCGTAGAGCTCCTCAAAGAATCCGCTGTACTGTTTAAAGAACGGCGCATGGCCGTAATTCGTCCGGATCGTCATCCAGTGCTTCTTCCGCCACTCCTGGGAATTATCTATGCGCACGGCGGATATATTCGGATAGGGTTCGGCCTCTTTCAGTACCGGCACCGTAAGCCATATGCTGCCGGATGCGGTCCTTATACAATTACGGTTCTGATATTCCCTCTTCTTATACTGCACGTTATCCAGAAAAACAAAAATATCGCTGTGGTACATTTTGTGGAAATATCCGAGCCACGGCAGGTATTGGGGCTGATGGGCGGAGAGTATCATCTTTTTGCCAGCTCCTTATATATATTGTCGATCTCGCTTACCATCTTTTCCTCGTTAAAATTACTCTTTATCCATTCTTTCGCGGCGCAACCCATCGCATGGCGTTTCCGGGCGTCCTTCAAAAGGCCCGCGACTGCCCCGGCTATCCCTTCCGGATCCCCGGGCGGCACCAGTATGCCTGTCTCGCCGTCTTTGACTATCTCCGGTATACCTCCGACAGCCGTCGCTACCGTAGGTTTTCCGGCAACGCCGGCTTCCAAAAGCACCCTGCCTACGGCCTCATTTAAAGACGCGAGCACCAATACGTCCAGTATAGATATTATCTGCGGCATATCCTCGCGCCAACCGGTGAAGATGACCTTATCTTCTATGCCTAAGCGCCTCGAACGCTCCTCGAGGCTTGGGCGCAGCGAACCGTCTCCGACGATCAGAAATTTGGTATTCGGGATCGAGCTTATAACTATCTTCGCGGAATCAACAAAATATTCAAAACCTTTTACGCTCTCAAGGCGGCCTACCATCCCCACTACATAATCGCCCGGGCCTATACTGAATTCCGATTTACTCTTTACTACATCCACTCCTGTCTTTTCAAACCCGGAAAAATCCATACCACTATGGAATACCTCTATCTTGCCGGGGGCGCATATATGGTACTTTAACATATCCATCTTCTCGATGGCCGTGAGGACGACTATCTTGTCCGCAAAGAGCGCCGCTATCCTTTCCAACATTATGACAAGCCGGCTGCCAAGAGAGCCGAAATAGCCGTAGAAGTCATGCCCGTGCGGCGTATGTATGACTGCCGGCGTTCCCGCGAGCCTTGCGGCTATCCTGCCTATAAATCCCGCTTTTGCTGTATGAGTATGGATTATATCAAATTTTTCGCGGCGGAATATAATATAAAGCCTTACCAGAGCCGCCAGGTCCTCCAGGAGGCTCATGTCCCTTTTTAAATACGGTATCACCGCGGCCTTACCGCCGAAAATCTTTAAAAATTCTTCGGTCTTACCTGAAGGATGGATGGTAGGGCCGTATATCAGTGTCACGTCGTATATAGCCGGATCGAGATGGCCGCAGATTATCTCTACTATGTCAGGCGCGCCCGACCAGTCAAGCCTCGTAATGACCTGCGCTATCTTTATCTTTTTTTTATGTTCTGTATCCATATCACTGCTGTCCAAGTTAGCACAATTTCCCCCTCACCTTAATCCTCTCTCCCCCTTTGGGGGAGAGGAAATTATGAGGAAATCCCCTCTCCCCTTTAGGGGAGAGGGCAAGGGTGAGGGGTATGTAAAGATCGAATCACAAAATACTTTTTCAGACGGAACATGAGCTCTATCTTGGACACGAGTGTATCCATACATCAATACCTGAATAGCTCGGTGCAGCGGATGCATGCCGGAAAGGCCCGCTTCTTTTTGAGAAATGACCGGAACTTTACCGCCTTATCATTGTTCCATAGCCCGGTGAATCTCTCCTTCAGGGCGTTCCCGAAAGAATAGCTGAGATTGAGGCACGGCTTGACTTCCCCGTCCGGAAATATATACGCCGCTATCCACGGGCTCAAACAGGCCTTTGAAGACGTTCCGGCGCTGCCGGCCTTTGGGTTCCCGTAATATCCGATAAGCGCCGGGCGCGGAAAGTTAGGATAAAAATCCACGGTAAAAGCGTGCCTGCCCGAAAGTATTTTTTCGATCTTTTCGTGCAATATCTCCGGCTCGATCTCCGGCTCAAAGACAAACCCTTCCCAATCATCGGAGGCGCATCCTAAT
The DNA here is from genome assembly GCA_026387165.1 of Candidatus Omnitrophota bacterium. Taxonomy (GTDB): domain Bacteria; phylum Omnitrophota; class Gorgyraeia; order 2-01-FULL-45-10; family 2-01-FULL-45-10; genus 2-01-FULL-45-10. The sequence goes on along the minus strand of JAPLMG010000211.1, from coordinate 13,587 downwards.
ATAGCGTCGCACTCCTTCTGTCTTTCTAAGGTCCCGCGGTCCAGGAAGATGAGATTATGGAATGTCAACGAATCGGCGGATGCCTCGAGCGCGACGTCAAGCAAAGATTCCAGATTTTTGTAATTATACTTGCTGACGGTGCATTGCAGATTCACCAGCGGTTTCGCGCTATTCGCCGCGGACTTGAGCGAACGTATCTTCTTCAGGCCCGCCATTATTTTGTTGAACGCTCCGGGGAGAGCGCGTATCGCGTCGTGAATCCCGGCGTTCCCGTCTAAAGAGACGTTCAATTCGTCTAAGCCGCTCTCTACAATATCTTTGGCGTGATCTTCCACCAGCAGGGCATTTGTTATCATAATGCAGTGCATGCCTTTCCCTTTAATATATTTTATAAGGTCCATGCATCCTTCGTGGAGCATGGGTTCCCCGCCGAAAAGCGTTATGTTGGGACGGAACGAGGAGAGGTCGTCGACTATCGCTTTCAGGTTGTCCAAAGAGAGCTCTCTCCCAGCGCGGTGTTTCTGGCCGCACATGAAGCACCGCAGATTACAGCGGTGCGTCAGAAATAATGTCACGGATTCGGGGTAGCTCGATCTGCCGCTCCCCGTCCGGTAGTGTAAATACGCGGCCGCTCTTTTTCGCAGGACGCGAAAGGCGTATGAGGGCTGCCGCAGGAATTTATATAAAAATCTTTTCACGTTAATAAACGGTATCATGCCGTCACTTCCTTGATCACTTTCACTATTCGCGCTATCGCGCTCCCGTTAACGAGAGAATGAGTCGGTAACGTCAATAGCCTGTCCGCGCAATAGACGGCGTTCGGGAATTCGTCTTTCGCGTATCCTAAGTCAAACATGCGGTGAAGCGGCTTGAGATACATCATTGACGCCTCCACTCCAATGGCCCACAGCTTTCTTGCCGCCGGGCCCCTTTTGGCCGGATCTTTGAAAAGAAGCGGCAGGCGGTTAAAGACATAGCGGTCATTGCCGGGGATCTCCGGCAGGATGAGCCCATCCACATTTTTTAACCCGCCTATCAACGCCATACCGTTTTGATATCTTCCCGAAAAGATATCTTCGCTTTTCGGGAGGAGAGTCAACCCTAAAGCGGCCTGGAAATCATTCATCTTTTTAACGGTGAAATCTTCCGGCGGCGCCGTTTCCTTAAAGCGCGATATGAGCCCAAAGGCCGCCCCGTATATAACGGGAGTTGCCGCAATTGAAAACGCCAGGGCCTTTAAAGGAGCGGAGAGTTTACAGGCGAGGCTTTCTTCTCCGATGGGTCCTGTCTCTTCCCTGATACCGGCGGCTATCCTGTCATCGTTCGTCGATATGAAGCCGCCTCCGGATAGAGGGAGGTTCTTGCCGCCGTTAAAGCTGAAGAAGGCGGCGTCGCTGAAGCTCCCGGATCTCATCGGGCCTGTTTTCGAGCCCATGCTCTGGGCGCAGTCTTCGATCAAAAAAACGCCGCGTGGTATCTCTCCCCTTAATCTTCCGATGCCGCGGGCATTGATGCCGAAGGAGTGGACACAGACTACCGCGAGCGTATTATCCGAAATGATCCCTGTCAAAGAAGCGCTGTCCAGGCCGAGGTCCTTGAGCGAAATATCGCATAAGACCGGTTTCAGCCCCGCCTTCCTGACGGCCACGACAAGGCTGCCGGCTGTATAGGCGGGCAGGATCACCTCTCTTCTTGCGGAGATCCGGGAGAGCGCCTTCAGGAGAATGTAAAAAGACGATATACCCGAATTCGTCAGGCAGATATGCTTTGATCCCGTGAAAAGTCCGAGCGCGCCGCGAAATCTTTCCGCGGGCGAGCCGTGACGCATGGCCTCCACACCGCGCGCTATGTCGCGGAATTTCACGGGCGAGCTTATTATCGGCAGTTTAGTGATCATCTCTTCCCGGCCTTAACAACAATGACGGGCGCGAATCGGCGCACCGGAAATCCTAAATATTTTGCCGTAACTATGTCAAGCTGAAGATCGTTAAGTATCTGTTCGATCTGTCGCGGACTATAAGCAAACCTTTTAACATTTTTTAAAGTTCTGTCATAATACGGCGCGAGTTTATATTTAAGCGGGACCAGGGGATTGAGACTATTACGGTAATCGAACAGTATATATCCGGATTTTTTACAGATGCGCCTCATATTCTTTAAACATGCGGCAACCACATCGAGCGACGGCAGGCTCAGGAGCAAGTTGATACAGACCACCACGTCGAACGACTCTTCGTTAAAAGATAGCTGCGTCGCGTCCTGAAGGGCGAAATGCGCGTTGGTAAGAGAGAGCTCTTTTGAGCGCTTCTCGGCATGGGTGAGCTCTTTTTCGTCATGATCAATGCCCCATACCTGGGCGCTTCTGTTGCGGGCGGCAAGCTCCGACAAAAAATATCCCCTTCCGCAGCCTATCTCGACCACACGGCCGGAGCCTACATCCCCGCAGAGATTGAGCGCTTCCTGCCTGACGGCATTTTGCCACGGGCCGCTCGTGTGTTCGGCATCACCGCCGACAGTCGCGGTCTTTCTGTATAACCAGAGATATATTTTTTTCAGCATTGCTTCTGTCTTCTCACGTAATACGCCCCTCGCCGGCATCCTCGCGATATATAAAGCTGAGCTCAATAATGTTTTTTGACATTAATCTTCTTCTGTTTTAAAACTAAAATATAACCGCCTCATAGCCTTGAAATTCTCCATCCATCCTTTCCAGCGCTTAAATATAATCAAACTAAGCATTCTTAGGGCGGTTTTGGCTGAAGGTATAAAACCGTTTGAAAACTTGGATTGCCCCATAATTCGGGCGTGATAAGGAACGGGTATCTCGATAACGCGCTGCCAGGTATTGAGTAATTCGATGATCATTTCGGGAGAAAACTCCGGGCCTTTTCCAGCCAGCCGATCAGCGATTTTCTGATATGATTCCCGCCAGATACAACGAAAAGTACAGCCGACGTCAGTAAAACGCGAACGGCGATTCCACCAAAGGAGGGTAATTACGGTGCCAAAAAGCATGTTCCCAAATCGTTGAAAAAAAGGCATATTAGCGCCATACTCGACATACTGCCAATAGGTTCTGGTGCCAATAACGGCATCCGCATTTTTTAAATACAGGAGAAGTTTTTCCGCATCCTCACCGCGAAAGGTGCCATCGGCCTCAGTTACAATAAAGATATCGGCATTGGAGCGGTCCAAGCCTTTTTTGATGGCATCCCCGTAGCCGCAGAGCGGCTCAGAGTAAACCACAGCACCTGCTTCGCGGGCAACTCGCGCGGTGCCGTCAGCGGAGTTGTTATCCATTACGATTACCTGTCTGCAAACAGGTAAAAAATCCTTAACAACATAGGCTATCGACTCCGCTTCGTTCCAGGCGGGAATAATTACATCAATAGCAAAATTATTCCATCGACTTTCCCGCTGAAATCTCATTAATTTAAAGACATCGGTACGGGTGTTGATATTAACGTATCCGCCGTGAAACTCATAGCCCAGGATGGGGCCGAGCCCCTGCTCGGGCAAGGCATTGATGAGTTCAATAAAATTAACGTGGCTGCTCTTATCTAAACTCTCCTTGGCCAGTTCAACAAGCTGGCGTTTCGCGGCGATAATGCCAAGGCCAAAATACGGAGATGATATCTCAGACGGTTTTTCTATCAGGCGCTTAACCACCGTGCCTTTTTCCTGGAAATCAACAGAATAATTGTTAAAATACTCGTCCGGAAAAACATATCTCTTGACACCACAACACGCCGAGAAGCCGGGAGAGCTTTGGACGAATTCCGCAAAATGGACATGGTCAACTCCTTCATAGTACTCGTCGCCTAACACGGAAACAAACAATTCATCAGGTTCCAGATATGGAACAATAGCTGCATAACCGGTCAGCAACCCTCTCGATATACGGCCATCGGGTATTTCGATAAACTCAAGCCGGCAATTCAGCCCCTCTATGCTATTGAAAGAATTACGAATCATATCGCCTTTGTATCCGACTACAACATATAAAACGTCCAAACCAAATGCGGCATCGAGCAACCTGGCGTTTCTAACAATAAGCGGCTCTCCATCAACCAGAAGCATAGATTTTGGAATTATTTTGCTAAAGGAACGAAAACGCACCCCCCTGCCCGCTGCCATAACGAAGCCCTTGCGGATTCTTCCGGTATGCGCGGGTACTTTATTATTTAAAGAACCCGAAGATTTTTTGTATGATGATTCTTGCATGAGATAGCGACCTTATATTTCTAATGTTATGAAAAATTATCCGCGGCCGTAGAGAAAACCGCAGAAAAAATAAACGGTACCAATAACGGAGCTGATTTTCTGTGAGCTTGGGGGGAATATATGAAAAATCATTGTAATTAAGCTTTGCCGGGTCAATCTTCTCATATTTGATCTCTCCGCCGGCAATCAATCTATCGCTGATAGGGGTACCGGGCATAGGGACAAATCTGGTTAAGCTGATTCTTATCAGCGGCAGAGACAGAATGAATTTCATTGTTCTACGAAGCGTCTCCTCCGTTTCCAGCGGATAGCCAACCATAACAAAGCCAACGACACTGATACCCCGGGAATGGATAAGATTGACTTTTTCTATCACCGTTTCCAGGGACAAGTTTTTATCCATATCCTTTAAGATTACAGGATCTCCGGATTCAATGCCGACAGCAATTTCGTAACAACCGGATTCTTTCATAGCCGCAAGTAATTTTTTATTGAGCGTATCTATCCTGAGCCCATTGGGACAGGTCCATAACAGACCGAGCCTCCGTTCGATCAATTTTTCCGCAAATTCAAGCGCGGCTTCAGGAGGAAAAGTAAAATTATCATCTATAACCTGAAATTCTCTCAGGCCGTATCTATTCTTCAGGTATTCCAACTCATCTACTACCTGACCGGGGTCTCTTCGGCGAACTTTGTACCCGGTGATATTTCTACTGCCGCAAAACGAACAGCGAAATGGGCAACCACGAGATATCATGATCGGTAATATTGGCAGTCGGCGGTAGAAAAAACCATGCACGGCATTATTATACAAGCCGGGGTCAATCCTATCCCAGGCAGGCGCGCCAATGGCGTTAAGGTCCGAAACATATTCGTGGGGTGTCATATAAATCTTATCTTCTTCCCGCCAGGCTAGATTGGGCACTCCCTTCAGGAGAGACCGATCCGTATTACGCGACTGCAAAATGCACAAAAGCTTTTCAACGGCGATCTCGCCCTCGCCTACAACAAGAAAATCCGACTCTTTAAGAAATTTAAGAACAAATTCCGGACTAGAAGAAGGTGCCGGTCCGCCGACAATAAGCGGGACACAGGACATTACAGTCAATAATCCGTACTCTAAAGCCATGTTTTTCCACATGGCCGGCAATAAACCCCAGGCCCAGCGAAGGGGTGTATTGCAGATTATACTTACTCAGAGGCTTAATCAATAATAGATCGTGCATTTTTTGACAGCATCCTAAACTTAGTTGAAACTATTTGAGAAAGAGACAGGGTTCTCCTATAATAGAGTTGCTAAAAAAGGATGCGCCCCTGCCTATAGGTAATGTAGCAAAGAAGCCCGGCAAGGCAAAGATAAAAATGAGCGCGAAGCTCGAGCAATTGCACCGAGAACTTGAAAATGTTAATATGTCAGCCGCGAACAGCCTCATGGAAGGCCTTGAGGTAACGCGGTATAGCCATCGGTATAATTTTTTAATATTATTCATAGACCGACTTTTCCATTGCTTTTTTAATGGGTAAATCTTCGGGGTAGATCTTCGATGAAAAGTCATAATACAGGCCAAACCCTTCAATATCTTCTTTTTTATAAGATATGCCCCTCTCTTCGCACTTTTCTTCCAACGCTAAAGCCGCTTCAGGATACCTATGCTTATCGATCACATAGAAGACCTCACGCGCGCTTCTTATCCGTTTCGTTTCCGCGGGCCACCGGTCGCAAAAGGTCGGGTGAAAGAGCGTCGGTGATATTGCGATCTTCTCTTTCGTCTCAAATTGCGTTATGTAGCCGGTGTAATAATCCGAAAAGCCGTAATGCAGCCCTTTCGCTACAAGACGGCCGGCCAATGCTGTATAGCGATTCGCGTTTCTATCCGGGAAGGAACGCGCTATTGTACAGCAATTATACAAAATAACCGCTGAGAGAAGCGCGATGCCTAAAGAACGGAAGCGCGGCCTGAAGCGCGAGACCAGATAGCCGATAAATAGCGGAAATACCGTGCAGAGCGGGGCCATATATCTGTCTTTCGGGATCTGTACCAATATAATATGGAATATCACGCACCAATATACGTATATACACATCACGTACCACATATCTCTGCCGGCGTCTCTCCTGAAACCATGATCCTTTATAACAAAAACCATCGAAATGATAAATAGCGCCGCGGCAGGTACGCCTATCAGGGTCGCGATGAGGTTTGGCATTTTAAAAAATGATCCGGGTATGATCGAAATCTTCAAGAGGATTCTTTGAAATACGATATCTGCCGGGTTAGGGGCCGAGAGCACGCTCCTGTCGAGATCAAGCGCCTTGCCCGCCATTCTGAACAATGTCGCGGACGGATATTGTAAATTGTGCGCTATTGCAGGGACATAGCCTATCAAAAAACCCGCGAGAAAGAATAACGCGACCTTAAAAAAAGGCCTCTTCCTGTAATGCGACAGCATGACCACCGCTGTTGTCAGGAGCACCGGCGCCGCGGCGGGCGTGATCCAGAAAACAACGCCGCAGCAAAACCCTAAAAGCATCGGCGCGGCCGTCGCGTTCTTGTATCCACTTTTCGCCCATTTTATCAAAACGAAGAGCGCAAGCAGCATAAAAAAAACGGAGTCACCGTATTGGCCGGTCAATAATGAATAGCGGAGGAAACCGTAAAACGGTAGAGCTGCCGATAAAAGCGCGACGACAACCCCGAAGCGGCCGAGCAATTCTTTTGCCATGAAGAGTATAAGGATCACCCATGAGAATGAGAACAGGGCGCCGACAAGATTAAATACAGTGGGCGAAACGCCGAAGAACTTGAAGAATACCGCTCCTACGTAACTTACCATGCTTCCCGCATAATGCATTAATACCAGATAGGCGGGGAACTCTTTCATTTCAAGTATGTGTTTGGCCATAAGGCCGAAAACCGCGACATCCCCATCTACTGACCCCATGTTAAGCGCGAAGGCAAGCCTCACTATCAGGCCAATACCGATCAAGACTGAAAAAACCAGCGCATATTTTACTCTGCTTTTCACCATCATCGTCTCCGGCCTGAGTTTAAAAAAGAGAGCGCCGCCTCCGCAACCTCGCGCGGCAAGATCGCTTTAAGGCACTCTTTCGTCGGGCATTCTTTCTTATTGCACGGGGCACAGCCTGCCTTTTTATAGAGCACCACCGCTTTATCAGATATGGCCCTGGGGTCGACCTTGGCAAGAAAACCCGGCCCGAATATTGCCACCACAGGAACTTTCGCCAAAGCGGCTATATGCATGGCCGCGGTATCGTTCGATATGAATACGCTGCAGCGTCTGATCATAGCGCCAAGCTCCTTTATCGTAAACCTGCCGGCCGTATTTATGGCTTTCATGCCGGAGCTTCTGATCGCTGTCAGCGATAGCCGCTTCTTCCTTGAGGACCTTTCGCGCCATCTCGGCCCCTTCGTCCGTAAACTCATAATCTATCTTTTTACCGTCGGATTTAGCGCCCAATTTCCCTGCCAGCTCGAGATCGTATTCCATCTCATGCATCTGGCCTTCATCCGTTTCGGAGATCGCGATATCGAAAAATGTGCCGCGACCTTCGGTATTCCGTCCGGCGGTGACTCGAGGGCCGATGGCGGCCAATAGCATCCTCATCTTGAAAGCGCCCGCAGCCGAGGCCAGTGTACGCATATTCAAAGCAAGGCCAAATCTCTTCTTCCTCAATGCCAGCAAGGTCGTTATGTTCTCAGGGAGTTTCCATAACCCGGCCGCGCCGGGGAAACCCCTGTGAAGTATATACGTATCAGTGACATATGGCAGGTCAACCGCTATCTCACGGGTTTTTGGATCGAGCAACATCGATATCTCCGCGTTGGGGTAGAACCCTTTGAGCGCCCGCAAGGCCGGTGTCGAAAATAGGACGTCGCCTATGCCGCCAAGATTTACGGCCAATACATTGCGGATCTTGTCCTTCTTAAGCACCCACAATAAATTTAGCGCCAGGAATCGCCTTATGAAAGGTAGAAACGCCAGATACGGCCTCGTCGTGTCCTCATACGATAATCTGAAGGCCAGCCCGCACTTCCTGCACAATCTTTCGAAATCAGCTTTCGTGGTTAATCCAAAATGGAGTTCGGTCACCGGGATCTTTTTCCCAAAGAGCGCATGCTGTATCTTCCAGTATATACTGCCGATCTTCTCCCTGGTTCCGTTAGGGGTGAATATCACGGCTATGCCCTCGGGCTTAAGGAGACGTTTTATCTCCTCAAGCATCTCGCGCTTCTCTTCATCTGTAATATGTTCGATAAAATCCGCCGCCACAATCTTATCGAAATAAAGGTCCTTGAACGGCACTGCCTTCCCATCGGCTGCGACGAACCCGGTATTTTCGTCTACGCCATATCTGGCCGAGAGCGCCCTGGCCGCCTTTATAGACTCTATCGAATAGTCAATACCGATTGACAAAGCGCCGGCCCAAGCGCACCGATACGCGAACGTTCCGACGCCGCAGCCGATATCGAGTATCCGCTCGCCCGGCTTCGGGCCTATCGCTCCTACTATCGTCTTTACCCGCCTTATCATAGAAACGTCTTTCGGCTCGTAGTAGCTGTCTATCTGGAACTGAAGCCCCTGCTCTAAGATACGGTCATCGTAGGCTTTTGACGTTATCTTTCCCATATTAATGATCCCCGCGCTTAAGCAGTATGTTGTATGAGCCTATGGCCCGGCTGTCATAACCATTCTTCAGGTAAGCCCTGACGGCCTGAATATCCATCGTACCCCTGATCTGTGAAGCGGTATTGACGCCCAGACCGTATATCAGGCATTCGGGCCCGTACCTTTTCATAAATGCCAGAAATTTTCCCGGATCGTTCCACACATCGGCATCTATGCCGCGGAACCTGACGTCGCCGACATTGGCGACATATCCTTCGATGGAAGAAAAAACATCCGTCGGCTGCTTTGCCTTCAGGAAGGCCCTCAATTCTTCGGCTCCTTCGGTCCCATAACCGAAGTTCACGGCATAAGCGGCGTTCCTTTGCATTATATCAAGGGCGACATTGCCGGCGACAAGGCATACAAATAGTACCAGGGCCAGCTTTTTGATAAGCGGGCCGGGAATCATGAGGAGCGATAGAAAAAATACCACAGCGGGGAAAAGAAGATATAGCGCCTGTTGGTATATGGCCCCGGGAATAGCGCTCCCTGCCATGCCGACGGACTGAGCTTGCCTCAGCGCGTAAACGACATAGACCCAGTCTTTGACAAACATTATGTAATAGGCTACGCCTGCCGAGAAGGATAACGCGATTAAAAAGAGCTCCTTACCGCCGAACCCTTTTCCTATCTTCTCCCAGACAAATTTCGCTATAACGCACGCCAGCATCGGCATGACCGGAGCGACGTATTTTGGAAAACCGCTGAATGTGGCGTTCGTGTACAGATAACCTGCGGCGACAACGCCGATGAAGATTAAAAGCTGCGTATCTTTAATGGCAGCCGCCGGTTCCCTTAAAAGTCTTTTAAATACGGTGAATGCCGCCAATGCGCCCAGCATCAAAAGCAGCGGAGAGAACCACAGATAGACGCGGAACAGATCAAGGATGATCCTGGTAAGGAGCCCGGATTTCAATGCCAACACCGTGCCGGATGCCGCGGCGCCATAATAACCGAGCGGCTCGAAAAACCTGCTCATGCCCACTAAAAAAAAGCAAAAAGCGCCCCACGTTATGGCAAATAGCGTTATTCCGGATATGAATACGCCGAGCGAAAAGAGGATACCATACTTGATCCGGCCGCAAAGAATATATGCCAGCGGTACGGCGGCCAAACAGGCAAGCGGGGTAGTTACTTTTACCCACAGACAGACGGCATACAGGGCGCCGAGTGAGGCAACTCTGTATGCTAAGGGCCGGCCTTCCGTTTTCAGCAGAGCTAGATAAAATAGCGTAAGCGCAAAAGTAAGGATCGTCGTATCTGACCTGTCTATGAGAAGGGATCCTTGTATAATAAGAGGGGCGGTACAGAATATGGCGCTTGCTATAAAGGCAACAGGCAGGGTATCTTTCTCTTCCGTCATCTCTTTAACGAGAAGATATATCATGACGGGCATTATGAGAAAACATATCATTCCCGTCAGCCGGGCGCTGATCTCGCTTATCCCGAATATCTTAAAAGAGGCCGCTATCAGAGAATCGTATAGCGGCGGCAGCTTGAAGAACTTTACGGCAGCGTACCCGTGAGCCGCGATCTCGCGCGGTATTTGCCAGCAAACCATGGCCTCCCAGCCGAGTATCGGTTTACTCATGCGGGGCAAGATTAAAAGAATATACGCCGCGGCCAGGCCGATCCAGAGCGGCATAAGATAATTTTTTGCTTTATCCTTTAAGGCCATAGAGCCTTTCCAGCAGGTCCCGGACCTTATCAAAGACCTCTTTAACCGTGATAAGGTCCATATATTTATGCGGTCCACACCTGTCGAGCGAACATGGGCCGCACCCCGCATCTTTTCTGATGACGACCTGATCATCCCCATTAGGCCACCAGAGGACAGGGTCGGTCGGACCCATCATCGATACTGTCGGCACTCCAAGCGCCGCGGCCAAATGCAAAGGCCCGGAGTTGTTGCATACAAGAAGGCTGGAGGCTGAGATTAGATATACGAGGCCCTTCATCGCCGGGAACGCCGCCTTCACATTACCGTTATCGACAACTCTTATAATGCGGTCGACCGCTTTTCTATCATCCGGCCCTCCTATCACTACGACCTTCGCGCTGTATCTTTCCAGGATCTTCTTCACCAGCGATGCAAATCTGTCAGGGGGCCATCTTTGCGACTCATAATGGCCTCCGGGATGAATGGCTATTGTCAGGCCTTCTTTGGCGGGCCCCTTGCCGGTATCGAGTTTCGGGACCGTTACACTGGCCGGTACATTGAGCGGTTTCAATAACTCCAGGCCGAGCTCGACCATGCTCTTGCCTGAACCTCTAAGTTCATCTACGGGCCGGTTAAACAGGACCTCCCTGAACCCGCCTTTGAACCCGATCCTGACAGGGGCTTTTGAGAAGAGCGAAATAAGCGCCGGTTCGATCCTGTAATCACGCAGCATATCTATAACAACATCGTATTTGCGGCCCGGCAGCCGACGAATCATGTCGAAAGCCCCGTTATAGGCTATGAGATCGTCTATGCTCCTGATCACGCCGGACAGATCGAGCAGATACGGCCTGACGAGAATATCGATCTTCGCGGCCGGATACGCCGCTCTCAGGCTATCGATAAGCGGCAGCGACAGGATGAGGTCTCCGAGCCTGTCTATCCTTATCACCAGGAGGCGCGATATCTTATCCGCCCTTCCTCCTGCCGGCGCGGCGAATAAGAACTTCAGGAGATAGAGAAATGGCAGGCGGAATAGAAAATAAACCTGAAGGATCTTATCTTTTATAACGCGCGGTGTCATATCCGCCTACCCCCGTTTTTCCGCAACGATGAACGCCTGCTGCCCGAATATCCGGTGAAGGAACGGCATCTTTAAATAGGCCCTCAGCAAAAAAGCGAAGTTCCTCAAGCAGCTCTTCGTCGTAAAGGGGAGGAACCGTGCCCTGCATTCGGTCACCTCAAACCCCGTAGCTCTTAACGCCTCGCTCATGCTCCTGTCGTCAAGCGGCGTCACGTGATCAAAGAACATCCAGTAATCACGAAGGCAGTAGCGTATATTCGGCTGGAGTATCAATAACTTTCCATCCGGCCTCAAGATACGCCATATCTCTCTCAAAGTACCTATTATGCTTTCTTTTGTCAAATGCTCTAAGAAATCGCTCATAAATACGATGTCGACGCTATTGTCCATCACGGACTTCATATCGGTAGAGTCACTGATAATGACCTCTACTCCGACTTTTGCGAATTTTTTTGCATCAGGATTGACATCGACCGCTATCTTCTTCGCGCACCGTATATTGTTAATGAACTCGCAGTATCCGCATCCTACGTCGACTACAGACGCGTTCTGGGGCACATACCGCTGAAAAAAATGCTCACAGAGCGTCTTCCACATCCGGTTCCTGAAATCGATCTCGCTACCGAACCTGTTCCTGTAAATAAGCGCCGGCATATCCATAACTATTTCTCCTTCGCAATGACGATATGTACTTCTCATGGCTGAGCAATTACCTTTCCTTACCTATGACATCATCATACACATTATACAACTTATCGAGAGACCTTGTGCTGTATAACGCCTCGAACCTGCTCTTTGCCGCGGCGCGTATCGCATCCGCTTTCTTCCTGTCCCGCAATAATCCGATCACGGCTTCGGCAACCGCGGCGGAATCGCCGGTCGGCACAAGGAGGCCCGATACGCCTGGCTCTATTATCTCTTTGAGCCCTCCGGCGTTGGAAACGACTACGGGCACACCTATAGCCATCGCCTCTATGGCCACGCGGCCGAATCCCTCCGTCACTATGCGGGCGCCTTTCCTGATGACGCAGGAAGGCACAACCATGACGTCTAACGCGGCGATCACGCTTAATATATCGTCCCTAAAACCGGTAAAAATGAAACTATCCGTCAGGCCAAGGCCCCTTATCCTTTTCTTCAGCGTTTTCAGATATTCCGCTTCATCACCTTTTCCGGGAGCGGCGCCGCCTATTATAAAAAACCACGCCTGCGGCGCGCCCTTCCTGATAAGCGGCGCGGCATCTATAAAGACAGTATGCCCTTTAAACGGATCCATCCTGCCGGCCATCCCGACGAGGACGGCAGGGGCCGGAATATTGAATTCAGATCTTAGCGGCGCCGCCCTCACTTCCGGCGGTATATCCGCTGTGTTAGGTATCACGATAAATTTATTCCTGTAATCTTCCGAGTATTTACAGAACTCGTCGGCGGCAGCTTCGGATACGGCTATGGTGAAGATCGATAATCGAACGAAAAACCGGTCGCGCCATGTGAGCGGAAATATGACCCTGAGGTGCCCTATAAAGGGTATCCCCGCGAGCCATGCGGCGATCCCTGCCCTGATGTCAAGAGAGTTAACATGGACAAGGCAGATCTTCTTCTCTTTGATATAACGGACCAGCTTCCATATAATGGAGAATTCTGACATAAGCCCGGCGCGCCTGAAGACGATAGTTTCAATGCCGGATCTTCTTGCCCTCGCGACGAACGGCCCTTCTTCATAACAGACTAATACGGGGTGAAACATCTCCTTCTTAAGATTGGCGATGACCGTTAGAATGCTTACCTCGCCGCCGCCGATATGCGAGAACGGAGATATATACAATATCCGTCTCATATTATCCGGCACGCGTTGCCATGGAGTCAATATGCCCTCGAAGAGATTCTCCAGTCTCCTTCCAAATTCGTCAATGCTGAACTCTTTCTCAAC
>JAPLMG010000050.1 GCA_026387165.1 Candidatus Omnitrophota bacterium | reverse complement strand
ATGAGAGCAAAACCGAAGAGCTTCCCTCGTTTGCGCGAGATCATGATGATCGCGATGATCGCCGCAAAGAGCGCAAAGGACCATAAAATACCGGGCGCAAAAAACGTTTTGGGAACAGGGATCCTGCGCTCCGCGTTCAGGTTGATGGGGCTTATCATTATGCTTAAATAGTACGCGAACGTCTTCAACACTACCAGGGCGTGCGAATAGACCCCTATACTCTGGGATCTTCCCGAGATCGTCTCTCCCGCCAAAAAAGGAAATTTTACGATCATGTAGAGGGCCGTCGCTCCAAAGTAAGGCAGGGTTTTAAAAGCCGCCGTCAAGCGCTCCCGCGCCGGAAGCGCATAGGCGCAGTATAAGAGCAGGATCAAAGGCAGCGTGACGGCGATCTCTTTTGAAAGGAGCGCGATAAAGAGACAGAAGATGGAGCCGGAGAACGCCGCCGCATTGGCCCTGAGGCCCCGGCGCGGTATATTTCTGATAAAAATAATCAGCGCTATGAGAAAAAATACGCAAGCTAACAGGTCTCCGCGGTTCTTTATGTAAGTGACGGATTCGACGTGGACCGGATGCACGGCAAAGAGAAGAGCCGCGATAAAAGGCGCTTCACAGAACCACTCTCTGGGGACGGATCCTTTCATCAGCAACGTTACCAGGAAGAAGACCAGAATAACGTTCGCCAGATGCAGGAGCATACTGGTGAGGTGAAAACCGAACGCTTTGCCGCCCCATATATGATAATCGAGCGCCAGCGTCGCCATGAATACAGGGCGGTAGCCCCCCCTGGAACCCGGATGCGAATTATTCCAATAATGAGCTGTGAAAAAATAAGGGATGCTTCTCAGGTCCTTCACGTATGAATTCTCTGTTATCAGATTATTGTCGTCCCAGACAAACTGGTTCTGCATGATATTGGAGAAGGCGGTTATCGTGATCAAGGCGAGAAGGATTATCTGAAGAGCGTATTTTTTGCGGTCAACATGTGGATTCATTAAGCGCGCCTCAAAGATTTTATCGACTCCTGCAGGGCATATCCGGCCAGCTTCATATTGGCATTTCCTACGATCTCTTTCGCGAAGCTGATCATATAGCCGGGCCTGAAATAGACCCTGTTCTTTACGTATTGCGCCGCATTTTCCAGGTCTTTATATGAGGTCGTCCACGGCAACCTTATCCACGGAATACTACTATTCTTTATGGACCAATCACCCACCAGCGAGCCGTCGCGTTTCGCTTCCTCATAGACGGCAGTGCCGGGATAGGGGCAAAGCACATTTATGTTGGCTGTCGTAGGCCTTATCTTAACGATCATATCGGCCATCTGGCGCACAGTCTCGCGGGTCTCTCCGGGAAAACCGATGATCCAACCTGTATTAAGCTTTATCCCGGCCCTCATGACCGTTTCGCAGGCCGCGGCATTTTTCTCTAACGTGACATCTTTCGCCATGCGGTCCAGTATCTCCCGGGATCCGGACTCCATGCCGAGCGAGATAAGATAGACGCCGGCTTGCCGAGCCTTCCTGACTAATTCTTCATCTATCGAATCGGCCCTGCTCTTTATCCTGAAAGATATTTTGAATCCCTCTTTTTTGATAAGCTCGAATATACGGAGAGCGCGTTCACGGTCAAATGTGAAATTGGCGTCGGCTATGTCGAGGCTCTTTATGCCGCGCGAATAGATAGCCGCTATCTCTTCCAGGACGCTTTCGGGAGAACGCGCGCGGTATACGCCTGCGATATTACAGCAGAACCGGCACCGGAAAGGGCAGCCGCGGCTGGTTATTATGACGTCTATGGGGCGCGGCTTTACGAGCACCATATAGTATCTCTTCTCTTTGTACAGGCTGTCGATCAATTCTCTTGACGGGTGAGGCAGCCTGTCCAGATCGCTTATGGGAGAGGCCGGCTCATTGCCTACGACTTCGCCGCCCCGGCGGTAATATAGGCATCTCACTCCGGAAAAAGGGGCGCCGCTTTCCAGGGCGCCGCACAGCCGCACTATGCTCTCATCCGCTTCGCCCCGGAGAATATAATCGGCCTCTTTGAACTCCGACAATACTTCTTCCGGGAGAGCGCTTGCATGGATCCCGCCGAGAACGATCGCGGCCTTCGGATAAACGGCCTTGACGCGTCTGATAAGCGCGTAGGTCTGAAAAAATATCTCGGATAGAAGCGGGATGCCGACGATATCCGGCGCGGCGCGCCTCACTCTTTCGGCGGCTTCGTCGTCGTCTATGCCGAGCGCATTCGTGTCGATGACCTCGGCCGAATGTCCCGCCCTCTTAAGAGACGCGGCCAGATAGAGAAGGCCCAGCGGCGCGAAACATTTCTGCTGTATTTCGCCGGGCCGCTTCGATCTCGGGTTTATAAAGAGCGTCTTCAAAGGCATGCCTCCTTTCCCCTTTTGGGGAGAGAATTTTAGCTCTTGTATCTCCTCTCCCATTTTGGGGAGAAGATTTTAGCTTTTACATTTCCTCTCCCCCTTCAGGGGGAGAGGATTAAGGTGAGGGGGAACGGAGTTACCCCTCATCCTATCCTTCTCCCCTAAAGGGGAGAAGGGATGACTGCTAAAAACCTGTACTGTTATTACCTATACCCTTCTCTCCTTACCTTCAGGGTGTAGGATTTTAATCCGCACATTTCCTCTCCCCCTTCAGGGGGAGAGGATTAAGGTGAGGGGGATTATTACTAAAACCTAGACTGTTTTACTAACGATCCCTCTTAGCCATTCCCCTCATCCTATCCTTCTCCCCTAAAGGGGAGAAGGGATGCCTGCTAAAATTTATTCGTCCCCGGTGAATCCGCTATCGGGATATTATCCGCCGTCATGACAAGCGGCACGAATACAAGGATCGACGCGAAAGGGACCGGTATACTCATTGCCTTAAAGAGCACATACACATTGACGGCCTCCGACATCTGATATACCAGAGAAAGGGCTATAAGGTATAGTTTTTTTCCTGCCTTTATCTCTCTGAAGGCGCTCAAGAGCTGTCCTGACAGTTCGCGCAGTTTAGGATGCATGCTTCCGGCAAGCTTTATGACGAGCTCTTGCGCGGGCGCCCAGAAGAGAAAGAGCGTTATGAGTAATAGCGCCGATACGGGAAGTAGCCGCGGCAGCTCGATATCCGCGACCAAAAGGCCGATAAGAAATATAGCGAGTGTCGCCAGGATGTTCAGCGTTTTATCAAGTATGATGGAGCTGGCCGCGCGCGAAGCCGGTATCCCTCCGGTCTTTTTAAGATAGAAGGCCTTCAAGAGCTCCGATGACTTCAGTGGGAATATCACTTTGAGCGGAAGGCAGCCGCTCCTGATATTGAAGACTTCCCTAAAAGGCAGGGTATAGCCAAGGCCGCGGAGTATCGATTGCCATTTTACGGCTCCCAGGAATATATTGACCGATAGCGATATGAAGACCGCCAGAAGAACGAGCGCAAGGTCGCTTTCGATGATCAGGGACGCGACCTTCCGGGCGTCTATACGCAAAAAGAGGATCCATAGTATGGATGCCGAGACTGCTAAAGCTATGGCCGTCTTTATCAGGGCGGATCTTTTAATT
>JAPLMG010000076.1 GCA_026387165.1 Candidatus Omnitrophota bacterium | reverse complement strand
ATTCGATCTTTGCATACCCCTCACCCTATCCGGTTTTCATACAAAAACCGGATGCCTACTGCTTGTCTATATAGTTTTCCTACGGAAAACTATATGCCTACAAACTGCCGATAGCCTTGCTGGCTATAGCCTTGCGGGCTTACCCTCTCCCCTGAAGGGGAGAGGGGATTTCCTCATAATTTCCTCTCCCCCAAGGGGGGAGAGGATTAAGGTGAGGGGGAAATTGTGCTAATTTGGACAGCAGTGAGAGAACCTCCCTTTTTCTTTTTCCCGGATCAGTCCCCTGCGCTTTTCGCCCGTATGGACTTCTCTATCGAGGCTAAAAGGGCATCCGTATCTATCGGTTTTACGAGATAATCCGCTATTCCCAGCTTATACGCCTTGACCTTATCCGCGTCTTTGCTCAGGCCCGATATCACAATTATCGGTATATTGGCCCCGACAGGATCACTATTAAGCATTTCGGCGGCATCCAGGCCTCCGGCACCCGGCATGAGGAGGTCCAATAATATTATGTCGGGGACAAAGCTATGGAGCTCCCGGATAACGTATTTAGCGTCTGACAACGACAGTACATTGTAGCCATGGTGCTCAAGCCGCGCCTTCAGCATATCCGCGAAGTCCCGCTCATCGTCTATTATCATGATCTTTGGGTGGTTTTTCGGCATTTGCTCTTTTGAGTATAGCACAATCAGCCTGTTACCGCAAGGCAACGCCCTAAAAATATTTCTACCTGCTATTGACAAAATGAAGTTCTTGTGGTATTTTTGTACATAGATGTAATTGATGTAATTACCTTAACAAGTCACAGGGTAAAAAAAGATGAGCAGGCAGATCACTTCAAAAGAGGCCGTGGCGGCATTAGGCATTTCGTATCCTTCCCTGACACACTATACCAACATCGGATTATTTAAAGTTGTCGGCAAGAAGAAGCGCCAGAGGCTCTATGATTCTGAAGACACAAAGAAGAGGCTCGCCATGATCAATGGCCTGATAGCCAAAGGTTATCCCTTAAGGCTGATCAGAGAGAAGCTGGATAATGAGCTATTATAAAATTTTAGGAATGGAAAAAGAACCGTTCTCCACAAGCCCGGATCCCGATTTTTTTTACCAGTCAAAGGAGCACAGATCCGCGCTATACAGGCTGCGGACGGCCATTGAGTTGAAGAGGGGAGTAAGCGTTGTCCTTGGTGATGTCGGAACGGGGAAAACGACGCTGAGCAGAAGACTGGCCCAGCTTTTACAGGTAGAAGACAATCTGATGATGACGATGGTCCTTAATCCTATATATGAGACAGAGGAGCAGTTTTTAATAGACCTATCCCAGAGATTTCATCTTAACACAAGTTCCGAAAACGGGAAGGCTCCTCATATTCTGGATTACCTGAGGACGATAGAAAAATTTCTTTTTGAGCAATGCGTTGAAAGAAAGAAGACCGTCATCTTATTGATAGATGAATCCCAGAAATTAACCGATGCCTGCATCGAGATATTACGATCCCTTTTAAATTACGAAACCAACGAATTCAAGATCCTTCAGTTGATACTTATGGGCCAGATGGAGCTTCTGCCGCGTATCGCCAAGATCAAAAATTTCTGGGACAGGATCGCCTTGAAGTATGTCATAAACCCGCTGGAAGAGGATGAAATAAAAGAGCTTATAAATTACCGGCTGGAGCAGGCCGGCTACGTATCGCGCTATCCGTTGTTCAACGACGCCGCGGTGAGCGAGATTTACGATTATACGCAGGGCTATCCAAGAAAGATCGCGATAATCTGCCACGATGCCCTGGAATACTTAGTAATGCATAAGAAAGATACGGTGGATAAAGAGATCGTTCGGGAGCTGATTCGCAGGGAAAATAAATTAATTACCGCTAACGCGTCCTATGACACAGGTAAGGCAAAATAATGGCTGAAAGCATATCCCCCGAAGAAAGGCTCTTCCGGGTTATTCAGGAGCAGAAAAATTCTCCTCTCCCCAAAAGGGCCGGTAAGAAGGCCAGGTTGGGTTTACGGGAGTTTAAATTATTTTTCACTAACCTCATCCCCGGGAAAGCTGTTACAGCGCATCCAGCGGGTCTTCTCAAATTTCCCACTCCCGCGCTTAACATCTCTGATATAAATCTACGGACAGTAAACAAGGCGCTCGCGGCAATTGTGGCCGTATTGGCGATTTTGGTATTTTATAACTGGGCCTTTGGCGGGAGGAGCGTATCGGAGATAGTGGATAGCTTCTCAAAAATCAAATATCAGGCGATACAGAGAAAGGGCGTCGAAAGCCTTAAGCCGTTAAATGCCTACACAGAACAGGTGAGAAGGCGGGATATATTTAAACCGGCGCCTTCGCGCCAGGGAGCCGCAGCGGCAGGTTCCACGCTGCAGGCATTGATTAAAGATCTGAGCCTGGTAGGAATTTACCAGGGAAAAGAGCCGGAGGCGATGGTTGAGGATAAACCCGCGAAGAAAGTTTATTATTTAAATAAGGGCGGCCAGATAAAAGGGATGACGGTCAAGGATATACTTAAGGACAGGATTATTCTCCAATATGGCAATGACGAAGCGGAGTTGTTGTGATCAAGGTTAGCGGGATAAAGGCGATCGTCTTATTCCTATTCATCGCGTCATCTTCGTTTTCCGCTGAAGTTCGCGCCGAAGAAGCCGCGGAAGCTCAAGCCGCGGAAGTTCAAACCGCGGAAGTTCAAACCGCGGAAGTCCGGGCTCCTGATCTATCGCAAAAGCCGTATCCCTCGCAAGTGCTCGATTCTTTAGGCGACGGCTTAAACCAGCGGATGGCGCTGGAACTGCGCGATATGGATATAGTGGACGCCCTGAAATTTCTGGCGATGAAGAGCAATATCAATATTATAGCCGGCAAGGATGTCGCGGGCCGCGCCTCCATCTTTTTAAAAGACGTCACCATAAAAGACGGCCTTGAGATCATACTTCAGGCGAATAACTTAGCATATGAAAGGCGCGGAAATATACTCTACGTGATGACGGAGCCGGAATATAGGCTGCTGCACGGGGAGAGTTTTAAAGACACGCGCCTGGTGCAGACGATCAATTTAAAATATACGAAGCCCGAAGCTATTTTTAAGGCGCTCGAGATAGTAAAAAGCGACATAGGGAAGATCATAGTGGATGAGGAATCCGGTACGGTGATCTTAGTGGATACCGCGGAAAGGATCAGGGAGATGGAAAAGATCGTCGATAGCCTGGACCAGCCGACCCTGACTAAGACGTTTGCCCTGCAGTACACCAAGGCCAAAGAGGTGCAGGCGATTTTGAATTCGCGGCTTGACGCCAAAAAGACAGGCACGGTTGTGGCTGATGAAAGGAATAATCAGGTTATCGTAACGGC
>JAPLMG010000037.1 GCA_026387165.1 Candidatus Omnitrophota bacterium | reverse complement strand
ATGCCGTCAAACGATCGCTTTGCTTGTACATCGTTTAAGATCGACTGTATGCCGGGACGGTTCAGATCCTTGCCGGAATAGCCGTCATCGTTAACTCTGCCCTTATTGCCGATATTCGCGAGCTCGTAACCGAAGGCATCAAGCATATTTTTGCAGTGATGCGCTTGGGCGTCCAGCGTTGTGAAATCGCCCTGCGCCTGATCATCGGTCGAGCATCGGGTATAAATCACATAACGTTTCTTCTTTTGAGTTTTGTCATCCGTGGTCATGAAAACACCCCCTTAATATCGATGGGTAGCCAGCATGCGGAGATCGTATTCCGCATGCTGGCGGTAGAGCGCCTATATTTGGGTCTTTTCTCTAGGCTTACCAGTTCCCCAACCGTTCTTCCATCTTGCGATAGCTCCGGCAACGATCTCGCTGGCGCGTTCCTGAGTTGTCCCGTCCTTTAGTATCTCAATAAGCTCTTGTTTATTGAGGATACGGAAGTTTTTTATGCTTCTTGCCTTGGCCTCGAGCATGAGCTCGTTGCGTGACGGCCCGTTAGAGCGCGTATCGGCGGCTTCAAGCTTCTCCGGCAGTTTTGCCGGGGCTTTCGGCTTCTTAACATCGGGCTTCGCGGTGGCTTTAGCCGTCTTTTTCCGTTTTGCAGTCATCGTGGTCACCTCCTTTCATATTTTTTGTCTTGTTTTTCGACCCAACCCTATAATGAAAGATGATACAAGTCAAGCTATATCAATGAGTTATTATGTTCTTTGAATAGGGTCGATCTTGATCGGTCCCCCAATGGCTTCATACAACCATATTGAGTAAAGTGCCGAATATTTTTAAGTAGCAAATTTTTTTTCGGCACTTTTTGAGATTACGTTGTATAGAGCTGGTTAGAGGATAAAACCATGGGAAGGAGTTTAGCGGATAACTTTAGAAAACGATTCGGTGATCGAGAGATCACCGTTATTTATCTGGACAAGCCTCTTGAGGAGGCTGACAGACGTTTACACGATGAGAGAGTCTTCCAAGCTTTTACTTCTGTGTTGGCAGGAATTCTTAAAAGGGAACCTACCGCCAATGAGATATCGGGACTGGAGGATATATCAAAAACGAAGAGACGCTAATAAAGGAGATCCATGATCTCGTAAGGCCTGTATTGAGGCACTGAAAATTAAGGAGGTGCTTCTATCAGGCAGAACTATAAGGGGTTATTTGATGATTGGGAACTTAAAGTCGCCAGATGTCTCGTTGCGGAATTCCAGCGCAAATTCAATAGCTTATCGCGCGAGGGATACGAGGATCTCTTGCAGGATTGCCTTATGCACTGGATCTTCGTCAAAGATAAATATAAATCCGGGCTCGGCGCATCCATCAAAACCTTTATGGAAAGGGTTGTTAAGCGACGTCTTATTAACATCGTCAAAGAAAAAGAAAGGCTTAAGCGAAGAGCATTTTATACCAGTCTTTCACTCGATAAATTATTGGATGACGATGATGCTGGGTTCATTGAGAAGTTCATTAAAGTTGACGGCGAGGGATTTGATTCATTGATAAAGTCAGAGCTTCCGGCGGCGCTTTCAAAGGCCATAGGCAAATTATCATTCAGGCAAAAAGAACTGTGTAGATTACTTGGCGAAGAAGGCATGAATATTAAACAGGCGAGCACGCATATGAATATTCCGCGCAGTACACTGCAAGAAGAAG
>JAPLMG010000233.1 GCA_026387165.1 Candidatus Omnitrophota bacterium | reverse complement strand
GATATCTCATTTTGGATATTATTTTTGTCAGCCCGTCCCGTAAATCGGCAGCACTTCTTGCCAAAACCTCTGCCTCAAGGCCTCTCGTCGACCGCTCGGAAAAGAGAATGCCTATAGAAACGAAGGGCTACTCTTATTACTCAAACAGGATATCTGCCAGGAACATATTCGCCGGAGGCTCTTATATCCAGACGGACTCACAAACGACCCGGACGGATCCGTCGGCTGAATTATCCGCCGGAAACCTTGGGCTGGTCGGGATAGTCCCGGGAGACAATCCGCAGGCCATAGTTGAGGACAAGAAAAATCAAAAAACATATTATCTCCTTAAAGGCCAATCGATTAACGAAATCACGGTAGAAGATATAGATAAAGATAAAGTTGTGCTGGAATACAGAGACAAAAAGATGACCCTTTTTTTATAAGGGCAGGAGGTTAAGATGAGACGGTCCGCCATTTTCGTATTTGCCATTATTTTGGCCTATTCCCTGGCCATTGGCCCGGTATCGCAATGCATTGCGGAAATTCAGGCCGATACCGTATTGCCGCAGGCCGCTGAAGGAGCGGGTTTTCAGGCGGCCCAGGACTCCGGCAAGGTCTCTTTGGATCTGAAAGGCATGGATGTCATAGAGGTCATAAAGATGCTCGCCACGAAAGGCAATCTCAATATCGTATTAGGCGGCGACGTTAAGGGGCGGGTCACCATATTTTTAAAGAGCGTCGATCTTATGGACGCCTTTGAAATTATTCTCATATCGACCAACCTGGCATACGACAGGCGCGGCGATATAATATACGTCATGAACCAGCGTGATTACGAGAGGATGTACGGCGAAAAATATGGCGAAAAGAAGGATGTCATGATATTCCGACTTAAATACGCCAAGGCTATCGAGGTGAGCAAAGCGCTGAATCAGATGAAGTCAAAGGTGGGCAAGATAATTGTGGATGAAGGCTCGAATACCATCGTTGCTATAGATAACCCCATGGCGTTGGCCCAGATGAGCGACGCGATGGGGAGCATAGATATCCCTACGGTCACTAAGATATTTGAGCTTAAATACGCCAAGGTCGCGGATATGAAAGATAAAATATCCGAGAACCTTACAAAAGGCATAGGTACTATGCAGATAGATGAAAGGACCAATAAGATCGTCGTAATGGATCTGGAAAAGAAGATCGGCGACATAGAGAGGATCGTGACGGCGTTTGATGAGAGGCCGCAGCAGGTTCTCATAGAGGCCAAGATAATACAGATCTCGCTGGATGACCGCTTTAGGCTGGGCGTGGAGTGGGATACCATCATCAGGCAGATACAGAAAGAGCTCAGTTTGAAGAGCGCGTTCCAGTTGGCCGCGCCCCAGCTCTTCGGACCTCCGGGCTCGGAACTGGTGCTGGGAAGTATGGGGTCAGGTGATGTGAACGTGATGATACAGGTGCTGAAGACGATAGGCGATACTAACCTACTTTCAAGCCCCAGGATAACTGCGATAAATAATCAGGAAGCCAAGATATTGATAGGTGCTTCCCAACCTTATGCTACCAATACAGTGACGCAAACCGTAGGAGCGGCCACAACCGGTACAAATATAAATTTTATTGACGTGGGCGTAAAATTATACGTGACCCCGACCATAACCAAAGACGGTTTTGTAACGATGAAGATAAGGCCCGAGGTAAGCTCCTCCACCGCTAATTATTCATATGGCCCCGTCCCGCAAACAACCGTTCCGATAGTGGAGACGACTCAGGCGGAGACGAGCGTCAGCGTTAAAGACGGCACCACGATAATAATAGGGGGCCTGATAAAAGACGAGAGGTCCGATACGGTCAATAAGATTCCGCTATTGGGCGATATACCGATAATCAGAACGGCATTCAGCAATACGAATAAAAGGATACAGAAACAGGAGCTCGTTATATTTTTGACTCCGCACATAATTACAGGAGACAGCGATTATCTGGAACAGCCGAAAAGTCCGACCATAGGTGAAAATAAATTTACTGTATCCGAACAATCGGCATTTGAGAGAAGGACTCCTGTTCCCATGAAGCCGGGTATGTTCAAAGAGCCGAGACGCGATCAATCCGCAAAAGAGTATTTTGATGAAAAGGCGAAGATAGCCGAGACGGAAAATATAAGCCCGGCCGCGACATCGGAAGAATATTATTACAATGTGAAGAATAAGATAATAGGGCGCATAGTTGTGCCGAAAGATACAAAGTATTCCGGTATCAGGGGCAAGGTGAAGCTGTCATTTTTCCTCACCCCGGCCGGCAAGCTCGCGCGCGGCCCGGATATCATGGAGTCGTCAAATCACGCGCTGGACGACCTGGCGGCGAATGCCGTAAAAAGAGCGAGCCCGTTTCCTAAGTTTCCGCAAGGAATGGGTAAGGCCGAAAAACGTTTTGTTATGGATGTGGTTTTTGAATAATTTTTCTTATTATCTTTACAAAAAAGGGGGATAGTACATGATCAAAGAAGGCAAGGCCTTATCCGCCATATCGTTCGTGACCATAATCCTGCTATTGTTCACCACTATATTTTTATATATCACTAAGGAGAGTGAAAGAGACAAGAGGATGGGCCTGCAGAAGCAGGTCGAAGAACTGACTATAAAAGGACAAAGCTTTGAGGCCAAATTAAAGGAGACGGAGATAGCGAACGCCCAGATGGCGGCAAGCGTCAAGTTCCAGGAAGAGAAGATGAACATGCTGGCCAGGGGACTCGAGGATGAAAAAGCGGCAAACAGTAAGAGCATCGCGAAAATCCAGGAAAAGGAATTTGAAATACAGAACCTGAAAGCGAAGATAGAGGAGATTAAGGCAGATAAGCGTGGAATCGCAAGGGATCTCGAAAAACTTTATGAACACCATCTGAATATGGAATTTCAATTAGAGAATCTGGTCAAAACAAAAGAGGAATTAGAAAAGAAGGCAATGGAAATCTCCGAGAAAGAGGGGGTTTCGCTCGGCACCGTGGTTATCAAACAGTCGCGCGATTAAAGTAAGAACCGAACGAGAATAATATGTATACCCGCAAAAAAATTATGATTATCCTGTCCCTTATGTGCGTTCTATTTATAAGCCGCGCTTATGGCGGGGAAGGGAGCCAGGATAACGTCGATCTCATCATACCTCCGGGCATGGAAACAATTAAAGAAGGGGATGTGAATTTAGTGGTATATAAGGGATCTCGGCTGCGTAAAGAAGGCGACGTTATAATACCCGAGCCCCCCGGTGAGTACGTATCCCGTAAGTTTGTGGAGACGGATGACCGATTCAAAAAGGTGGAAAAGGAACTCGAAGCCCAGAAAAATGAACTCGAAGCCCAGAAAAAGGAGCTCGGAGACCTTAAGAGCGCGGTAAAGAAGCCGGAAGATGATGGACGAAAAAAATGACCCGTATCTCATAGAAGCCTGCATTAAAAAAGACCTTGCCGCATGGTCCATTCTGGTAAAGAAGTATTCCGGGCTTATCTACACATCAATAGAGAACCGCCTCAAAAAATACGGCCTCGATGCATCCATCCACGATATCGAAGATATAAGGCAGAATATATTCTCCGACATCTGGAAGAACGGCAAACTTTCGCATATTACAAATCGCGACGATATATCGTATTGGATCGCCATCCTTTCAGGAAATGCGGCCGTGGAACATTTCAGGTCGAGCCAAGCGCGCCAGTCGCGGAATACCATACCGCTCTCCCATAAAATAGACGAGAAGGAGTTGAATGAGATATTCCCGTCGGACATCCCCGGGCCGAATGACGAATTGGCAAGGGCTGAAACGCAAGAGAGGATAGAGCTGGCTATAGAGTCCCTTCCCGCAAGTGAGAAGCTCATGATAAAACTATACCTTATTCATAATAAGAAGTATCATGAGATCGCTGAATTTTTGAGCGTGCCGAAAGGCACGGTCTCGAGCTATATAAAGAGGGCGAAAGAGAAACTTAAAGAGGCGCTGAAAGATAATTAAAGCGCCCTTATTCCGGGGCCCAAACCACTCGCTTTGTTCGGGTTCAGGGCGTGGCCGGGGGGACGGAATTGGTTATAAAGCTGATTAAGGGGGTAAAATATGACAGATCTGAAACAGGAAATAAGGGTGCATCCTAAAGAAGCGGAATTGGCCGACTATTTGAGCAATACCTTGACCGGTGAGGGCAGGAAGATGGTCGAGGATCATATAGCGTGCTGTAATGACTGCTTGGATAACGCGGTCTCGGCATACGAATCGGTTAAAACATTCAAAAAAGGGAAGCCTAAAGTTATGAAAAAAATAAATGTCTATCTTGTCCTGGCGATCATTTCGTTTATTCTATCTTTCATATTTCGGGACTATTTTATGCAGTTTCTCACCGCTACTCTACTTTTGGGCATAAAGTGGATAGCAGATGCCAAGTCGACAAAGATGCTCGTTATGATATATGAGGCGTGGAAGAAGGGCGGAGATAAGGAAGCGTCCCGTATACTGAGCACCCTCGATAGAGATCCCAAAAATAGATTGTAAAATCATAATTCTAACCAGGTTAGACGCATGGATTTTCCCAGCTCTGAGTTTGTTGCCGAACTGTCTAAGATCGTCATTGGAGGGAGCAAAGCGACCGAAGCCCGCCTGCGTGGTTTCCGAGTAAATAAGTAGCCCAGGCTTTCCCTCGACATGCTCGGGATGGTTTAAGGGATGGTGAGCGGAGTCGAACCAAAGCCTGGGCTACTTATGCGGATAACTCCTGGAAGTCAATATTGCATAAAAAAAGAAGAAGGGCCGCTTAACCTTCTCTGGAAGAGGACACTGGAGAGGACGGCCTTCTTATCCTTCGATCGTCTCCCTTTTCAGGGTGATTTGACCGATCCCGGTAGGTTGTTCTTTTTATCGAGCAACCTCGGTCAGCTCTTCTTTTGAAGAACCGCCGCCTTTAACTTCCGAGAGGTTTCCGCCTTCGCATTCAATCAGTCATAGACTAAACGCTTCGGCGGATCCGCCGAAGCACCTACTCTATTACGAGTCGAATGCGCAGGCGGAAAGCTCTCTTCTTCTACTATCAAGTCTACCACATTCCGCATAAAATTCAATCCCCAATAGCTTCCTTTTTCGTTTTTAACACATCATATCGATCTCCGTCGGTAAAATAGATTATTTTAAAATAGTTTGCAACAATTTCGCCTCTTTTTCCATCTTATAGTATATGGGGGAGGTACCGAAACATGGCTTTATCTAATGAATCAATAGGCTTTTTAAGGTATGTTTCGGTATCAAATTCGCACTTATCCCGCCTCTTGCTTTCTCGCGAAAGCAGGAAAGCCGCGGGATGTGCTCATTTGAAAGGGGGTGAGTGCAATGGTCAAGGAAGATCTGAAGATGGAAGTGTCAAGGCTTCATAAGCTTGACGGCAGCGGAGCAACGAAAGCGTTTTGCGATCTTTCAATATTTGACAGCTTTGTTATAAAGGGCTTGAGAGTGGTTGAAGGAGAGAAGGGCTTATTCGTAAGCATGCCGCGCGAGGAGGGTAAAGATGGTAAGTGGTACAACACCGTCATACCGCTAAACAGAGAAGTAAAGGATGAGATAGAAAAGCTCGTTCTCGAAGCATACGGAGGTTAAGTGAGATGGGCCGGGAGAAGAAGATGGTAGGGGCGGCCGGAGAAAGAATAGCCTCAGGCTTTTTAAAGAAGCTGGGCTACAGGATCTTAGAATCCAATTTCCGGACGCCTTTCGGTGAGATAGATATCGTGGCAAAGCGTAAAGGAATAATCGTCTTTGTCGAGGTGAAATCCAGGACCACCTCTTCTTTCGGCCCTCCGTATCTTTCCGTAACAAAGATAAAGCAGGCACATATTGTAAAGAACGCATTGTTTTATCTGAAACGCCGCAGGATTATAAATGCCTATTGGCGCATAGATATTGTTTCGGTTAAGCTGAATTATGACCTCAAGTTGGAAGCTATTGAGTTGATAGAAAACGCTGTCGAGGATTGGCAATGACAAATGACAAAATCCAAATGACAAATGAAATTCAAATGACAAAAGGAGAATGTTCAAAACAAAAATATGACCTGGAGGAAAGAACGTCAATATTTGCAAAAAGATGCATAACTATATGCGGGCTTCTAAAAATAGATACTATAAATATGATTTTAACGGGTCAGTTAGTTCGATCTTCTGGTTCTGTAGGGGCAAACTATAGAGAAGCTAATGACGCGATCTCAAGAAAAGAATTTTATCATCGTATAGGTATTTGCAGAAAAGAGGCTAAGGAAAGTAAGTATTGGTTAGAATTGGTGCTTCATGCAAATTCAGAATTTAATATTGAGATGGAGCGCCTTGTAAACGAGGCTTTTCAGTTGGCAAGAATCTTCTCATCAATCAGTAAAAACAAATTATGATTTTGTTTTAATTTGAAATTTGTCATTCAATTGTCATTTGTGCTTTGACATTTGACATTACAAACAAGGAGGGCAGGATGGTCTCAAGAATTTATTCGAGCTGCGTAGTCGGGATAGACGCGTATGAATTAACGGCCGAAGTCGACACTGGCGGAGGCCTGCCGGGCTTTAATATAGTGGGATTGCCGGATATGGCGATCAAGGAATCGCGCGACAGGATCAAGGCGGCGATAAAGAATTCCGGCTTCTCTTTTCCCGCCAAGAAGATAATCGTCAATTTAGCGCCCGCCGACATAAAGAAGGAGGGGGCGTCGTTCGATCTGCCCATAGCGCTGGCGATCCTTTCTACGGAAGATGTTATAGATTCATCGCTATTGCAGCGCCATCTATTCTTAGGCGAACTATCTTTGGATGGCCGGGTGAAGCCCGTTCAGGGGGTTCTTCCGATAGCCATGGCCATGAAAGATATGGGGAAAAAATATTTTATCCTGCCAAGAGAGAACTCAAAAGAAGCGGCGGTTATCAGGGAGATCGAAGCCTATCCGGTCGATACTTTAAAGGAGGTGGTGGATTTTGTAAATAAAAAAATTTCGATAAAAAGGGAAGAGCTGAACATTGAGGCGGCGTTCCTTAGAAATTCAAAATACAAGATAGATTTTAGCGACGTTAAGGGGCAGGAGCATGTAAAGCGCGGCCTCGAAGTGGCCGCCGCGGGCAGCCATAACGTCCTTTTGATCGGCCCTCCGG
Source organism: Candidatus Omnitrophota bacterium (assembly GCA_026387165.1). Lineage (GTDB taxonomy): Bacteria > Omnitrophota > Gorgyraeia > 2-01-FULL-45-10 > 2-01-FULL-45-10 > 2-01-FULL-45-10. The sequence goes on along the minus strand of JAPLMG010000233.1, from coordinate 573 downwards.
GATCGGGCAAGAGCATGCTTGCGAAGCGGCTCACAACCATATTGTCGGAAATGACGCTTGAGGAAGGGCTGGAGACTTCCCAGATCCATTCTGTGGCCGGGATACTTCCTCCCAATAAATTTCTGATAGGCACACGGCCATTTCGCTCGCCGCATCATACGATTTCCGACGCCGCGCTCTTAGGCGGAGGGGCGAATCCCATGCCGGGCGAGATAAGCCTCGCTCATAACGGCGTGCTCTTCATGGATGAACTTCCTGAATTCAGGAGGAACGTTCTCGAGGTGTTGAGGCTGCCCATGGATGATGGCTCTGTTACCGTAGCAAGGGTCGCGAATACCGTTACATATCCGGCGAAGTTTATGCTTGTGGGCGCGATGAACCCGTGCCCGTGCGGCCACTTTACGGACCCGAAGAGGGAGTGTCACTGCTCGCCCTTTAAGATACAGAGCTATCTATCCAAGATATCCGGGCCGCTGTTGGACAGGATCGATATACATCTTGAGGTACCGAGACTCAAATACGAACATCTCACCGATAAAAGGCGCGGCGAGCCGTCCGAAGAGATACGAAAGC
>JAPLMG010000075.1 GCA_026387165.1 Candidatus Omnitrophota bacterium | reverse complement strand
AATCCCAACTTTAATGACAACGAGACGCTTTTAATGGCTGAGCCGTCACATTTGAGGTCAAACTTTACCAAAGCCGAGTATATGAATACCGTGCAGGCCGCTAAAGAGTATATTAAAAAAGGCGACATATATCAGGTGAACTTATCCCAGAGGTTTGAGGCCGGTCTGAATGGCGAGCCGTACGGGCTTTACTTAAGGCTCAGAGATGCAAGTCCCGCGCCATTCGCTTCGTACTTAAATTTTGAAGACGTGATAATCATAAGCTCGTCGCCAGAAAGATTTTTGATGAAAAAGGGCTCCTATATTGAAACGAGGCCGATCAAAGGAACGGCACCTCGTTCAAACGATCCTTTGACCGACGAACTTAACGAGATCTCGCTTAAGGAGAGCTATAAGGATAGGGCGGAGCATATAATGATAGTGGACCTTGAGAGAAATGACCTGGGGCGGATATGCGAATACGGCTCGGTAAAACCGACGGAATTTATTGTATCGGAAAGATACTCTACGGTCTTCCATCTGGTCTCGACCGTTTCGGGCAGGCTCAAAGATGGTGTTGGTCCGGTAGATTGCCTGACGGCAGCTTTTCCCGGAGGCTCTATAACGGGTGCTCCCAAAGTGCGCTCTATGGAAGTGATCGAGGAACTCGAGCCGGTAAAGAGGTCCCTGTATACGGGCGCCATCGGTTATATATCATTTGACGGGAATATGGATACCTCTATAGTTATAAGGACGATAGTTGTAAAAGGCGATAAGCTCTATTTTCAGGTTGGTGGAGGCATCGTAGCCGATTCCGACCCCGAAAAGGAGTACTATGAAACTTTAGACAAGGCAAAGGGAATAATGAGGGCGTTGGGTATCGAAAAGGGGTCTGACCCAACGCGTATTTTGCTGCGTGAATTTATTCCTACGAAGCCCTAACGGCGATCTATTGTCGAAGGGCGAAGTAGAATAGGTCTGACCCCTTTTAACTATGACAAAAGTCTATATAAACGGAAAGTTTGTAGATCCCGTCAAGGCGAAGGTCTCCGTCTTTGACAGGGGCTTTATGTACGGCGACGGGGTATTTGAAACGATGAGGGGTTATGCCGGAGTCGTATTTAAATTAGATGAGCATCTGGATAGGTTGCTAAGATCGTTGAAGATCATGAAGATAATCCCGCCCTATTCGAAAAGATGCTTAAAGGTCGCGATATATGAAACATTAAAAGCGAATCGTCATTGCGAGGGCACAAAGTACCCGAAGCAATCTCTAAAAGGGATTGCTTCGTCGCCTTCGGCTCCTCGCAATGACAGGTTGTTTTCTGCTTATATCAAGGTAATTGTAACCAGGGGAGAGGGCAGGTTCGGGATAAGCCATAAAGATATATTCTCGCCGAATGTCGTGATAACGGCGAAAGATTTCGAAGGCTATCCCGGCTGGATGTTCGACGTCGGCCTGAGCGCCAATATAACGGGCGTGCAGAATGAAGGGTCGATAACATCCAGGATCAAAACGCTGAACTACCTGCCGTATATTTTGGCCAGGGCCGACGCCCAGGACAGGGGCTTCGATGAGGCGATACTCACAAATACAAAAGGTTTTATCACCGAAGCAGCTACGAGCAATATATTCATAGTAAAGAAAAGCAGGCTCATAACGCCGTCGATAGAGAGCGGAATTCTACCGGGAATTACCCGCGGCGTTATCATCAATATAGCTAAGAAGATGCAGATAAGCGTAAAAGAGAAACTTGTAACGCGGCGCGAACTGCTCGGCGTGGACGAAATATTCCTCACCAACTCCCTTGCAGAGGTCCTACCGGTCACAAGAGTCGATTCGAAACCGGTCGGCACAGGCCTTGTGGGTGATATCACCAAGCTCCTGCGCATCTCCTATCAGAAAACCGTAATCAGAGAAGTAGCGTAACGCTTCCGCATTCTTTAACCAATTTTTATGGGTCCTGCTGCTCCTTCGGCTTTTCTTTCTTAGGGCGGGCATGGGGTTTACAATAGATAGTTTATAGGTACGGGTATCTGTATGTCCGCTTAGGATTACCTGTCGGAGTGACCTCTTTAAATAGCTATAGCTTTTCTAAGTCGTAATCCTAAACAAGCGGACACCCCCATCTCGCATGCATCGCCCATATCAAGAAAAGCCATCAGGAGCATCACCCATAAAAATCCGAATAGATAGTTTCTTTAGCGCAGGCAGTTCGCTTATCGCTCACTGCCTGCGCTTACAATCAGCGTCAGACGGGAATTTCCGGTGTCCCAGCCTGACGCTGATGTCAAAAATTCTGACACCATATGGCGATTTAGAAAAAAATTCAGACGACCAATGACGCTACAATAAGTCTTAGGGCTGAATTTTTGTCAGAATTTTTACATAGCAGATTGGCATGCCTAATGCCAATCTGCGTCAGCGGAAGGCGGACACCGGAAGTTCCCGACTGAGGGCAGTGAGAGCTCCGCAGGGCCAGAATCGTAAACTATAATCATCGCATTGAGTTGACAATATAAGATGGTGCGGTATAATATTTCTATGCGGCGTATTTTTTTATTCACGCTCCTGATAGCTGCGACATTTTACAACCCTGCCTTCTCTGAAGAGAGCCACCAGCTTGAAAAGATCGTAGTGACGCCCTCCCGGATCACGAGCCCTTTCGGTACCGGAAGATCCGTAACCACGCTCAATGCCGGGAATATGCAGAGCTCGGCCTATGACGCTCTGCAGGATATCATCGGCAATCTCGGCGGCCTAGATATCAGGCGCCGCTCGCACGAAGGCGTTCAGTCCGATATCAATATAAGGGGCACGACGTTCGAGCAGAACACACTTCTCATTGATGGCATATCTATGAACGATCCCCAGACCGGACATTATACGATGGACCTGCCGCTGACATCGTTTGATAAAGAGAAGGTCGAGATATTGAAAGGACCCGCTTCGAGCCTTTATGGGGCCAACTCATTCGGCGGTGTTATAAATGTGATCACGAAAAAGCCGGAAGACAAAAAGTTGATAGTGAGCGCTGCCGGAGGGCAGAGCGACTATTTTTCCGGGGGCATCTCGCTGTCGCATCCTTTGTCGGCCCTGAAGAACCGTTTTTCAATAGAATGGAATCGCGCTATCTCCTATATACCCGATAGTGAATTCGACATAATCAATTTAAGTGAAAGCAGCGCGCTCAGCACGGATTACGGCGATTATGATTTTTTCTTCGGGTATTCAAACAAGAAGTACGGCGCGAATACCTTCTATTCAAATCTCTATCCGCGCGAGGAGGAGTCCACCGATACAAGGTTCTTTAAATTAGCGGGCAAAGCGGTATCCGGCAGCCTCCGGTTTGAGCCGAAGATTTACCTCCGGCGGCATTATGATAAATTCTCACTCGACAAGAACAGGCCGGGATGGCAGACGAATTACAGCACTAATTATACGTACGGCGCCGGCCTCGGATTCATCATGGAAGATCCCTTTATGGACGTGGCATACGGATTTGAGCTTTCCGAAGACAGGATCTTCTCCACAAATATGCAGAAGCATGATAGGGGTAAGACCGGCCTTTATGCCGAGATCATGCCGCATATTTTTGATCTGCTGTACATCAACGCCGGGATAAGGCAGGACACCTTTTCGGACTTCGAAACAGAGTATTCTCCTTCGGTAAATGCGAAGTATGCGCTATTCGATTTTTTAAGCGCTCGCGCATCGATAGGCCGGTCGTTCAGGATGCCGACGTTCACAGACCTTTATTACAGGGACGCCGGAAATATAGGCAATGAAAACCTTAGCTCGGAAAGTTCGTGGACCTACGAGGCGGGCTTGAACTACAGATCCGAGCTTGTAAATTGCTCGGTCGGATATTTCAGGCGCAATTCCCGGGATACCATCGACTGGACACGTATGAGTGCTTCTAACCCATGGCGTGTATCGAATATAGGAACGATCGATGCGAACGGCGCTGAAGCATCGATCGAGATAACTCCGCGCAAAATTGAAAGTTCTTTTCCTATAGACAGGTTCTTTTTAGACTACACCGCAATCGATTCGTACAGAAAGCACGATTATCTTTCAAAGTACGCGCTCGACTATCTAAAGCAGCAAATATCGGCCGGCATAGACTACTCTCTTTTCGGTTTTAAAAATTCATGGGTGCTTAATTACAAAAAGAGAGTAGGGGATACGGACTCTTCCGTTGTTGTCGACACCAAGCTGATTAAGGAGATAATTAAGAAAGAGAATTTGGCTTTTGAAGCCTTTCTCGAGATAACGAACCTGTTCGATGAAGACTATTCTGAACAGTCCGGCATCCCCATGCCGGGCAGGTGGATCAAATCCGGCGTGCGCCTCGAGTTCTAAGAATTTTTACGGGTCCTGCCATCCCTCGGCAAAAACTCGGGATAGGCCCTGAGCCTGTCGAAGGGCCATTGAACAGCCCAAATTTCTTGTGTGTGTGGTGGTGGGGGTATGATCTATCTTCCCATTCCCATAATGCGTCTCGAATACGATTGACATAACGGCACTTTTATAGTAATCTTATACAATAATTTCAGGGAGAAATATCATGAACAACACAATGGCTCTCAGAGCCAACACGATAAGCAATAAGGCGGTGGACGCCGTAATAGGCGTAACGTTCTTCATCATAGCGACCACTCTCGGCGCCTATATCCGTATTCCTGTGCCGGGGACACCCATCCCGATAACTTTGCAGACCTTCTTTGTGGTTCTGTCGGGGGCTGTATTGGGGAGCCGCCTCGGCCTTTTCAGTCAGGCCGGCTACATCCTTCTCGGGGCGATGGGCTTGCCCGTATTCCAGGGTTACGCTTTTGGAATGGCGCATATATTGGGCCCCACCGGCGGATATCTGATAGGTTTTATGGCGGCGTCCTTTCTCGTGGGCAAGATCCTGGAGAAAGAGAGCCGGAACCTCTTCAAGATCACAGCCTCATTTCTGATAGGGAATGTCATTCTATATACTCTTGGA
>JAPLMG010000015.1 GCA_026387165.1 Candidatus Omnitrophota bacterium | reverse complement strand
CGACCGGACCCTGGAAGTCGTCTTCACCCAAAGATCCATATTCGTCTGCATCGATCCCTTCAGGCAAGCTCAAGGTATTAACTTTAATACGCGGTATATCCTTATAACCTCTATTGCCCGTTTCGTGTTCTTTGAAGCTCATGAAGGCGCTTCTACCTATTCTTCGTATGAGTATTTCTGTAAGAGCTGCCCTAATCGACTCTTCTCTGCTTGGTGAGCTAAATATGTTTTTGTCAATAAGCCTCGATATTTCCTCGTTTATATTTGTAGTAGTGAGCAACAGACTGCTTTCGAGCAAACTTTTTAACGTGCCATAAAACTCATCCTGATCTTTGGTGGTGAGAAGCACATCTTTTAATTCAGATGATGCCCGCGTGTTGTCAAAGTGAGTAAATGCCTCTTTCGTTTCAATCTTGTCGCCTATCTTAACATGAGCTTTTCCATTTAAAATGAAATCTTTTATCAAATTCCTCAGATGAGCTATGCTCGGTTTATTTAAAATATTGGATCCTGCCATATCCGTTATTATCTTTTCTACATCATCCTCCTTAAATACGGGATCACTTAAAAGTATGTGGGCGTAGTTTATTACCATGAAGTCCGGGTCGGAGTCATCCATAACATTCAGAAACATGTTCCACTGCGAGATATCCCGCATGCCTTCCGTGAATCCATCAAGATCGGCGTTATACTTGGTAAATAACGCCTTCTGTGCTTCAGCGGATTTTTCGCCGAGATAATTATGTTCATTCCACGCGTATTTATTTATAACTTTATGGTATCTGGCGAGGTATCTTTTGTAGCCCAAAAGCGTCTTAACAAGTTCAAGTTTAAAATAGGCGTTTTCATTTGTGCGGGACTTCTCTTTTAACTGCGCATAATCATCTAAAATAAATGCCGCGAATAATTCTGATAACATTTCATTCAAAGTTACTATCTCGACCTTGCCCTCTTTATACAGGATGTCTTTAGCTAAGGTCAACTCGATTTCATTTTCGGATTTATTAACACTGCTCTTATCAGCGCCGGAGTCTATGCGTATCTTGATGGAGACGTCCTTTAATGAAGCATTGAGGCCAATGTTCCCTATTAATCCCTGCGGCATCTTGGAAATCAAAGTCTCTATTTCTTTTCTTACAACAGATACAGTCTCTTCAGGGATTTCTTTTTCATATATTAATTCTATCAGATCGCCCCTTATAGAAACCGTCCTCTCCTTTTCCGCCTTTTCTGTCTGAAGCCTTTCCTTGTCGATCCTCTCTTCCAGGGATGATGAAACCAAGAACGTTTCTTCCTTAGGGATAGCTATAAGATACACTTCCTCATAAGCATATCCTGCAGGCGTAAGATTGATGTTTTTGCTTAAGGTGGTTTTTTTAAGCCACCCTTTAGATACAAGTTTCTGTATAAACTGTTTTTCAAATCCGTAATTTGAGTGAATGTTGGGATTGACCGGCAACACGGCCCCTTCCATGCCCGATTTTTCAGCCAAAGTTTGAGCGGTTTCGAATAATGCGAGCAATGCTTTCTCCTTATCCATACCGATATCACCCTGATAAAGGTTAGTGCCCGGCAACGCTATTACTCGCCATCCCTTAGGTGTCTGCTTCCTTGCTACTCCATGAATGCCACATTTGAGAAGCTGAACCTGAGATAAGCCCAATATCCTGCCCGTAGCGTCTTTGAGAGCAATCTTCCCGAAATGGTAATTTTGCGATGCCACCTGCTTATCTCTTTCGGCCCATGTACATACACCCGTCATCATGAATCCCATGAGATGCAAGAGATCATCAAAGAAACCAGTATATAAATTATTGCTGACTTCCCTTTCGACAGTCTTAAATCCTTTTAATCCTTTTCCTATGTCATTAATATCCTGTTTAAATAGATCTCGCAAATTCTGGCTTACTCTGTCGGCAAGGAAGACTTTCTTTCTGTCAATATCGGCCTTTCCTTTTAGGCTTGCGCTCATATTATCTGCCGCCTCAAGCAAAGCAGTCCGTACTATATCTTTAACAGAGCTTTCTGTCAGATCAAGCGCCTGATTTTTCTTTTTCGCCTTTTCAAACAGCCTTCTTGCTAATTTACCCAAGCCCTTATCTATCCATGAGACCATTAATGTTTTATCGTTTAACTCATCAGTATTTACCAAAACCATCCATTTATTCAAGAATATAGAGGATAACGCATCCTGTTTTTGCTTAGGGGATACTTTGGTATCAGATATCGCAGAGATCATATCACTATCTTCTTTGGATAATTCTTTCTTGTCTTTTACACTTAAGAATTCGGGAATATTATTATTAGCTATCAGCTCAGTCAATCGTTTGCCGCTAGTTTTATCTATAGTTTTACGCACCACATCTCTTATTTTATCGAATGCATCGTGTTTATACGCATCTGTTAAAAGAGCTTGCCATCTAGTAAGCCATCTTTGTGTGTCAGCTTCTGTGCCAGGAGTTTCAGTATAGTAAGCTCTGTCGAGTTGGCTGTTTCGTATAGTAAATGCTAACAAAGCTTGCTTAAGAGCCTCTCTACTCGATATCACAGCCCCTTGAATATCTTCCCGAATAACCTTAATAGGATCTTTTATATTTTCATCTTTAACGTAAGCGCTAAGACGGCCATGGAGGGCCGCTCTATCAACTCTCTCCGCATCTTTAGGCTGATAGACAACAACGCTCTTTGTTCCTCTTAAAGAGAATAGTTCTCGTAAGCCTTCATCAATTTCGTCTTTCCATGCGCCGCCCCTTTTAGCGAGGACTTTTTTGATATCCTCATATTTACCGGCATAATCTCGTGCGGTGAGGTTTGATATAGCCATATACTTAGCCAACAGCGCTATCTCATCCCGCGTGGTTATGCCGTATTTCTTTTTAAAATCGTCCGTTAATCCAGCGAAACCACCCCATCCGATATTACCTAACTGTTTCTGTATATCTTCTTTCATCGTGAACAAGGCAGCTGCATCGTTTTCGTGTTCTACAAAGTATTTGAACAGATTATATGTGATAACTTTAAAGCCTGATGAGTAATACTTTTCTATCTGGCCTTTAATACGCTCCCATTTTTTTTCTTTCCATCTTGAAATGTTACCTAATGATCTTAATATCTCAAGTAGGCCGGATACTTCCTGGGGGGCGGTCCTTTGTTTTCTCTTGGCCACATCAACTATCATTGAATATAGCCTGCCAAAGTTACCGGACTTTTGGACTTTTGTTGTAACATCTCTGAAACCGCCTATTGCACTTTCACTTTCTCCGAGCATCCTTAATATTCTGGTCAAGGCATTATTCAAAGGAAGCGCCTTTCTTAATGATTCGAAATAGGCCATATTCAGACCGATTTGCCTTAAAGAATCAAGGCATAGCGGTAGGTTATCGTGGACTATTTCAAAAAGAGAAGAGATCTCTTTATATTCCGTTATTATGCGATCTGCGTTGTTATCAGGGACAAACATTTTGATATAGTTGTCTATGCTGCCGCAAATCTGTTTGCGGACGGATTCCTGTTCGCTTGCAGGATATATATTAATCTCCTCGTTTATCTGTTCAATAAGACGCCTTATTGCATTCAACCACTGTATATCTTGATTAAATAAATCCGGATATTTTTTGAAAATATCTACTACTAAGTCGATATGACTCTGAGATATTATAGACTTCCAAGCATCTTCTGATAAGACGCTTTTATTTTTAAATACAATGGAGGCAATGGCCATTATTGCCGCAGGGCCGCTTTTGTAGTCGTTTATCAAGCCAATAAGGGCCGGCAAGGCCTGTATATCCCCTATTATGCCGAGGCTTGCGGCAGCATTGCGGCGAACGTCATTGTCATTATCTTTTAATACATTTACGAGAGCGGGAACTGATTCTTTAGCTTCCGGACCTATTTTACCAAGGTTGTCAGCGGCACAGCTGCGAACAGAGCTATCCTTATCTTTTAAATCATTTATAAACCGCGCCACTTTGAGCTCCACTGTTAATGACCCTAGTTTTTCAAGGGCCATTGCGGCACTTCCACGGACAACGCTATTATTATCTTCCAATACTTTGATGAGGCCTGGGACAGCGGCTTTTCCTATTTTAACAAGAGCTTCGGTGGCATTTTTACGGATAGAGTTATCTGTATCTCTTAAATCACTAAGATACCGCGCTACTTTGAGCTCTACTGTTAATGACCCTAGTTTTTCAAGGACCATTGCGGCACTTCCACGGACAACGCTATTATTATCTTCCAATACTTTGATGAGGCCTGGGACAGCGGCTTTTCCTATTTTAACAAGAGCTTCATCAGCGGCGCCTCTATAAGGCGACTTATTATCTGTCATGCTTTTGATGAGAGCGGGGACAGCTTCTTTTGCTTCAGGGCCTATTTTACCAAGAATGTCGGCGGCGAAACTGGGGACGTATTCTTCACTATCTTCTAATGCTTTGATGAGGTTTGGTACAGCGACTTTTCCTATTTTAACAAGAGCTTCACTAGCAACGATTCGATTATCTGGCTGACAATCTGTCAAGCTTTTGATGAGAGCGGGGATTGCGTCCTTGGCTTCTGGACCCATTTTACCGAGAGCTTCTGCGGCTAGTCCACGGTAGCGCCAATTTTCATCAATATAACTAAAATCACCATGTTCTAAATCTCTTAAATATTTCTTAACCTTAAGCTCCACGGTTAAGGCTCCGAGTCTTTCGAGGGTTTCCGCAACAGCACTTCGAATATTATATCGATCATTGTCTAATTCTTTTAAGAGGGAAGGAGTCGCAGATTGACCAATTTTTACTAGAGCTTCGATCGCGGGCTTGCGATCATCATAAGAATAAAAGAGGTCTTTTAATTCAGCTATATATAGTCTTACTTTAAGTTCTGTGCTGAAAGCACCAAGTTTTTCAAGAGCCTCAGCCGCTAATGAACGAACAATACGAGATTGAGAACCCTCGAGATTCTCATCTAAATCTTTTAAATATCGCTTAACCTTAAGCTCTACAGTTAAGGCTCCGAGCTTGTCCAATGCGGCGGCAGCTTCCTGGCGAACATTTGAGTGCTCACCTTCTAATGCATTTGTTAAAATAGGTATGGCTTCCTTGGATTCAGACCCTAGGTTGCCAAGCGCTTTAGCGGCAGCCTCTCCACGGAAACCGCACCCGTCGCGCACTCCATCAAGATCTTTTATGTATCGGCGCACAGCAAGATTTGGGGTAAGAGCGCCAATTTTTTCTAATGCATCAGCAGCATTGGTACGATCATTCTCGTCTCCATATTCCAACAATCTTATTATGGCAGGAACGGCCTCTTCGGCTTTAGAGCCAATATTGCCGAGTGCGAGTAAGGCGCTTGATTTACTAATACGCTTATTACCATCTTCTAAATCTTTTAAATATCGCTTAACCTTAAGCTCTACATTTAAGGCTCTGCATCTTTCAAGCGCCTCATAAGCGAAATCACGAATGTAAAAATCATTATCTTCTGATGCTTTTATGAGGACAGGAACTACACCGATCCTACCAAGAACACCTATAGCCGCCCTGCGTAGTCTTGAATTCTTATTTTCGAATATTTTAACAAGATAAGGCTCTGCAGCCTTCCCCATTCTTACTAAATCATTTCTAGCATCTTCAAGTAATGGCTCGTCGTATAGGTACGATAAATCTCTTAAGCGCTTAATAACCGTAAATTCTGTTTTTGTGGGCAGCGCTCTTAACGCTATAAGAGCTTTGGCGGCTCTATCATTAACATTTAAATCCTTGTCTTCCAATTCATTCATATACTTTTTAATTTTCGCTCGTCTGTATAAATAGAAAGTGCCAAGTCCCAAAGCAAGCAGTGACGGCACAACGAAAGCGCCGATTTGAAACCACGGCATAGATGAAGCGGCTGTATAGTAAGTGCATCCCGGCATGAGTAATAGCGCGGCGCCTATCAGAATAATTGAAATATTCGCAGGATTCCTTAGGAAAGAAAACATTCTTTGTAAAAATGTTTTTTGCGGAGTTATCGACAACGCCTCGGGCGGGGCCTGGGCCGGCGGCTGAGTTGTCTGCGGAGCTTTCGGGGCCTCTTCTGCCGTCAGCGCTATCTCTTCTGTCGTTTCCCTCAAAACTTCAGGCGGCGAGAATGTTTCTACAACACCTTGAGGATATCGCACGTCATCAGACCACGCAATTTTATTTCTACCTCTGTCTTTAGCCAAAGTTGCGGCTTTAGCGGCGCGAACTTGTATCGGTACAGGACGAATGTCTTCGGGGCTTTGGGCAGCATTTATTAAAGCAAAATTTCTATCTCGAGTTATAAACGGCGTTAGAATTTTTACGATCCTATATTTTTTCTCTAATAAAGTTGCCTCATGGTCATTAGCCGCTACTTGCAGTGCTTTGTGAACACTCACAACAGTGTTGTTAGCGTATCTCCGCAATTCTGAGATGTTTAAAGCACCCTTCAAATTACGTTCATATTCATCATCCACAATTCCTGCCATACATTTTCGTATGCTAACAAAATTTTTCCAAACATCATCAGCTACATTAAGTAAATCTGCAGCGTTATGTCTCTCGAAAATCTTCCTTAACCTGGATATATCTTCCATAGAACTCAAAGACGGCGATATATAAGGGCCTATTTCGCCTCTTTCGCGCCCGAATCTTTCTCTTATCCGTTCGCCCATTTGGCGCACAAATTTTTTATATGCAGCTCCGTATTCTGAATCGCCCAAGTGACCAAAAACTTTTTCTATTGTAGCGTCAACATCCGATATATCCGTCGCGCCTTTTAGCACATTATCTACATTATCTATGTCCTCATTTACTTTACGCCTTTTACCTCTAAAATATTCTTTCAATTTAGCGATGCTGCCGGCCAATTCATCTTTCAGGATACCATTCAAATTTTTATTTCTAGCATATTTTTGAGATACGTTGATACCCAACTGCCGCAGAATACCCATAATAAATTGCTTGTCAGTTTCGGAAACTTTAAGCCCGGATATCTCCGCAAAGCTTTTATCTATATTCGACTGTAGCGCATCTATAGTAGTCGTGTTATCCGCTATATTATTTAGCTCATTTATTATCATTCTCTCGCGCTCTTTATAGTGTCGCCTCAAAGCTTTAATACACCTTACTCTTTCGCTATCTAACATATTCCGAATTTTGTAAATCAGATCATCTAACTTAAAAAGGATGTTATCTTCCGCGATATTTTGTACAAAAAACCCGATATCGTCCACGTCTTTTATTCTATAAATTATATCTCTGATCATTTCACGCTCATCTTGAGTCGCGCAAAGCGCTGCTAAAATATCCGATATTTTCTGTCTGGCTATTTCAAAATCTCTTTGGGCTTTATCGACATTGGTTTGCAGTGTTTTGGTCAAGTTGTATATCGCTCCGTCAACAGCGTTGTTCTGCGCGGCGCCGAGTGAGATGGTGAAGGCGGGCACGATATGCTTAAAGTCGCCGCCTATCTTAAGGCCTTTTTCCGTAAGCTGGCCATTCCATATTTCAAGCTGCCTCTTCCACGCCTCCTCCGGCTTCTCACCTTTTATTAAATCGAAGATTATATCGGCTGAACCGTTTTTCACCGCAAACCTGGCGCCGAGAACGCTCTTTATCTGGCTTATCTTCTTCGCGCTTAATCCCGCCAGACCTGTGATGGTGGCCTTGCCGAAGCGCCTGAATGTGCCCTTTGCGACTTCCCGCCTTATATGCTCCAATACCCGCGCTGCCACGGCCCTGTCGAGCGGCGAATTGTCTGTCGTGCTGATGATCAGCGCGGACTCATCTCCTTTTTTAGTGAACTGCTCCACTTTTATACCGGGATAGAGCCGGCTCTTTTCCATATCTTTGATGATATCGGCTATCACTATCCTGACCTTTCCGGCAAGCTGCTGATTTCTTCCGTAGGCGGTGTGGTACTTGGTAAGATGATCTATGTCGAAGAGCGCCACCACAAAATTCTGGCCCTGCGCCGAAAGCCCGGCGATCCTCTTTTGGCCTTCGCTCCATGAAGCGACGCGCTCTTTGCGTGACATCAGCGGCACGAACTCCGTTACTTCGACAGCCTCTTCGCGCGCTGCCGCGGTCGGCAGGCGGCTCGCCGCGATCGATGCCGCGTTATTCGCGCCGGGCGCTATCACCCGGTCGGCGCCGGACAGCGCCTCCGCGACGCCTTCCGAGACGGTCTCTAAGTCGATGCCCTCACCGGCAGGCCCGTCCTCCACGAGGATAAACCGCCCCATCAACCACGCTTCGCGCAGGCCTTTGAGAGGATCGATATCAGGGAGAGCGCTAAGATCTTTAGTTAAAACGTCTTTCTTTTCATTGTCATCTATATTGGCTTCTATGAATGTTCTCAATTGCGCATACGATCCGTCGATGGATACGTCTATACCCGCAAGTTCCTTTAAAAGCCCTTCCTTTTTCTTCTTCTCATTTTTTTCTTTGTCCGGAAGGGCGTCGATAACCTTCTTTACCTTCGATTTTATATAGGTAAGCATTGACCTGCGCAGCTCATCTTTGCCCAACAACAGATTCTCGATATCCTCGCTAGTAATCGCGTCCATAAAGCGCCTTGCCCTGGGTATCGCGTAGACCTGAAGGCGCGGATTATCGGCGAGCATCCTCTGGATGAATAGAAGATCGCCTATCCTGCCGTTGTCGCCGAGGATCAGCGTTATCTTATCCATAGTATCTATGCCGGCTATGTTCGCTTCGGGGGCATGGCCCGTCAATAACGACTTCATATTAGCGAGCCTCTTCTCCTCCGCGAGCTCCTTATTCTTCTTCTCAAAGCCCTGCCTGTCCAAGAGCATGAGCGCTATTTCAAGCGCGCGCCAGTTCAGTATGTAATATTCGTTGACGGTCAAATCCCTGCGCACTTTGTGTCCCAGATACACCGGTTTCCAGTTCACTATGCGGCTTATTATGTATTTAACATACCTTATCTCTTCTTCGTCCTTTATAGCGCGCCTCTCGATCTCGTCTTCTATTATCTTATCCAGATCGTTACTAAATTTCTTCATCTTTCTGTAACCCAGACCCAATAGCTTCTCACCTGACTTGTAATCCTTGCCGAGATACCTCTGCATAAAAGCTTTTGCTTTCGGGCCGGGCTCATATCCGTCCTCTATGGCTTTTTCGGTTCCGGGCTTCTCCGCGGGTTTCTGCAAGACGCGGCCTAAGAGTATGTCGAGCGCGACTTGCTCGGCTCTCAAGAGCGACTTGCCTGTCGGCACCGAAACTTGGGAGGCTTCTGTGCCTGCAGCTTGTGCTGGAGCTACCTTACCGCCTTTTGCGTATCCGCCTGCAGGCTTGGCTGCGGCTGACGCGGGCGCTGTTCCGGCAGGCGCGGCAGGAGCCTTAGCGCCCCCTTTTGCGTATCCGCCTGCCGGCTTGGCTGCGGCAGTTGGTACGCCGGCGGCGGCGCCGGCTGCTATCGCTATCTTCTTCTCGCCTGTCACGGCTAAAAGGCCTACCCAGCTTAATAAGCCTATTACAGTCTGAGATGATTCTTCGTCCGCAAGCTCCGCTGCTCTCAATTCCGTGACGGCAAGCTCTTTTTCTCTTAATTCTTGCGCTGTCAGAGCTTCCTTTTTGATATCATCTAAGTCTATGCCTTTATCCTTAATGAACTTAAGCGCCCCTACGCTCTCGAGTAACGCATCGGCTTCCTCCGCGTCGGCTGTGAATTCATATAATTTCAGGAGAAGCTCTTCCAGGCTGTCGATACCGAAATCTTTCGGTTTTTTGAAGAACTCTTCAAGTAATTTCGTAAGCGCTCCGTCAGGCTTGAAGCCCGCCTCTTCATACTGCTTAATAAATCTGAGCGCGCGGAATATTATCATGAGGCCCGCTTCATCTTTAACTCCGTCACTAAAGTTAAGCCTTAATGCCTTACTCTTTATATCAGTCTCGCCGCCATACTGGTCATAGAGAGTATAATTGCCATCCTTCTTTCCCACGGCAAGCCTGTTCATGGTAAGCTCCGGTATATCGAAGAAGACGTCTTCATTGCCCGGTATGGCGAATATATCTCCGGAACCATCCAGAAACCCGGCTATCCTCACCAGCTTTCCATCTACTATTGCCATACCCTGCTGCAATGCTTCTGGATCACAGCCAAGAACCGCCGCTTCCGCTGCGATAACTGTGATAGCCTTTCTCATAAGCAGGTCCCGCACCGCTTCATATAGAATATATCTGTACAAGACCTCTTCCAGCATATTATCTCTTCTTATACCGTTTATTCCGTATAACATATCCACCGTCACGCTCCTCAGGTGCTGAGCAAGGCGCTCCTTGAATCTTGGGTCGGCTTGCAGCCTGTAGATCAGCTCATCCAAGGCGCGCCTGTCCTTCATATATTCCTTACTTTTTCTGTATATCTCCCTCATCTCCTCATCCGTCGGATCCCCTGCCCTGATAAATATATCGAACTCCTCGGTATCTTCTTCCTTATGCATGATGGCGTTCCTTACCGCTCCGCCGAAGACGACGACATCCTCTCCCGCCGCGGCCATAAATCTGGCAAGCGCTCCGTCCGCGGCTATCTTGCCATCGCCTTCGCCGGCCTCCAGGTCCCTCGAGCCCCGATCGAGCGTCCACTCGCGCTTCGACGTAAGCTCTTCGCCAGTCAGGCCCCCAGCCGCCTTGCCGATGGCCTCCGAAATAGATTTTTCCAGTAATTCACGCGAGGCCTTCCTCGCATCTTCATCCTTCTTTATCGGTCTTCTCTCTATGGCAGAACGCCCCTTCATAAAGGCGACAACTTTATCCCACTCTTCCAGCACAAATTGCTTAAAGGCGTTCTCCTTCAACTTCTCCTCTTCTTTTTTCAGCCTGTCTATCATGACGTCCGCGTCCGCCTTAAGCCTTATGGACGCGTCGCGCTTGACGAGATAATCGTATAATTCGAGCATCTCTTTTTCGGTTCGTTCTTCGTTTCGCGCGTCGCCTCCGACCAGCGCGAGCAGCCTTCCATAGAACTTCCTGTGGCGCCTGATAACTTTCATCCTGTCCGCGCCGGTCAGGCCTTCTCTATATATTTCCCCGCTGATGCCCTTGAGCCTGCGCGACAGCCCCCATGAGAAGGAGATGCCGAGCACGCGAATATCGTCCAACCTGCCAAAAGGCTCTATCGTAGCCCTGAACATCTCTTTTCTTCTGTTAGGGATGCCCTTCTTCTTCTCCGGCGCCTTGCCTTCTTCTTCCTTCACGGCATTCTGCAGCTCCGTGGCCCTCTCGGCATCAAATGAATCCTGCATCTTTATCAGCCTTTTGACCTCTTCTTCCGGAGTAAGCGCGAGCAATTTACTGATATGCCCTATAGCTTCCGCACGCTTGGCGGCGTCCTTTATATGCAACTCTACCGTTTTCCTGACAAAATCCTGCTTCTCCGAAAGTGACGCGTATACCCAGTACGTCTCCCCTATCTTCCTCGGGCTGATACGCCTTACGATATCGTTGACGGCCCTTATGAGATTCTGCCGGTCTTCATCTATCTGGCCTATTAAATACGCGAGCTCAGCGGCCTTTCCGTCTTTCGCCGCCGCCCTTACCGCTCTATCCAGCAGATAAACCCTCAATAGTTCCGTAATGCTGTCCCATTCATTTTCGAATCCCGGTTCCCACCACTTAAGCTGGTCTTTTAATTCCTGCTCCATATCTGTAAGGTTGGCCGATCTCAGGACGCTGCTCAAATAGCTTTCGAGCTTAAGCCCTCTTTCGTCGCGGCTAAAATCTATCTGGGTCAGATAAAGCAGGTACATCCTTGACCTGTCAACATCTATATTAAACTCCCCGGAATCCTTGAGGATATCCCGTATCTTTTCTATCGCGCCATATGCATCCAGCGGCTTTGCCTTAAGGGACGATCTGAATTCCGATACAGAATGCATGAATGCCGGCTCTCTGTGCCCCGCGCTGCCGCCGTACTGCGCCGAATACCACGCTATGCCCGGGCCGAATATCCACGAGAATATGAATATGGGCAATCCTTTGAACGCGAGCGCCGGATCGAGTATCCTGAAGGCGGGGAAGTAGGCGCCCAATGTCATGTAAAGGATCGTCGCGACAAGTATCGTGACGCCCAGTATCGGCGCCCATTTGTATTCGCCATAAGCCCTCGACAATTTGTATCCTTTTGCGACCATGCGTTCACCCTGTATCATGGTGAACCATACGAACCTCTCTCCCTCAAATATCTTCTTTATGCCGTCCAATAAATATTTGGGCTTGTAAAGTATGAGGACCATGAGTATGCCCGTGCCAAGTATCGTCTCCCAGACCGCTCTCTTAAAGATATAGAACGCTCTTGGCACTATTCTCAATATATCCGCGTTTTTAATATCTTGTTCCGAACCCCGCTTGCTTAAGACGTCTGCCCGCCACCCCACCGCCTTTACGATCAATATCGCGGATACTATAAACGGCATGGACTTAGGTATCCATTTGAAGAAATCGACGATCCAGACGGCCGATTGCATCTTTGTCAGCGCGAGCTCTATAGCAAACGGCGGATTGATATACAGGAAAACTGCCATAATTATCACGGCCGCCAGGACAGCTATGGGCACGATGCCGCGCATAAGATGGCGCGATCTGATCATCTTATTAGCGTAACGGACGGCGGCTATAAGTATGAGGACGCCCGCGACCGCGAAAGAGGCCTCCTTGGCATACGGGATAAAATGCAGCGCTCCCAGGCCAATTGCCGTGACGGAGAATCCGGCCCCAAGTACCGCGCCGAGCGCCCTGAACGCGCGCGAGCCTCTCTTTTCCCATACCTCTTTCCAGATAGGCACTACGGCCTTCTGGCCTATCAGTATGATCAGCACCGTAGAGAGGACCCACAATGAGATCATAGGGCCTGACGCCGTCATGACGCCCGGTATTATTGTGGCGGTGACTCCGAGAATAAATAACCAGAAGAAGAAGACCGGCTCCGATATCAGCCCCCTTATGATCGCCCCGATATGCATCTTCGACTCGGCGCTTATGTGCGTCTTCCCGGTGATGCCTCTGTGTAGTCCTCTTGCTATCGTCCCGATAGCGTCTACCGGCCTGAACCGGAGTATCTCAAAGAGCGCTTTGACGGGCCAGTATTCTATCTTAAGGGCAAGCACGTCTCCGTCTATCCAGCGCTTGGACCTTATCACCTGGGCGAAGAAGCTGGACGGCGTCGTCTCGAGGACGCGTATCTTCTCTTCCTCGGTCCCCATCAGTCTGGCGGTCTTGGTAAACATCGCCTCCCAGAAATCGTGCGATCTGACGTTATAGGGTATAACCTTCTTTTCGGTGACATCATTATTGTACCTGTTGATGTTGAAAGTCATCTTTCCAACGGCCGATGATTCGCCGAATACCGCGAAATCGGACATATTAATATAGGAGAGTATCGACTGCGCCCAGCCCTGGAACCTGCTGTAAAGAGACTTCCCGAAATTGGGATAATCTATGAGTGGCTGATACATACCAACTTCCTCTTCTCCCTCCATGTCATTCACGGCGCGGGATATTATCCTGCCTATGTGGTCGGCGGGATACTCATTCTTGTTGTCTATCTGCGCGGCCAGCTGTATCGAATAATCCGGTTCGACTTTTCTGCCTTCTTTGTCAAGTATCTCACCCCTATCGGCCTTCAATAAGAACGTGCCTATGTTCGCTATCGCCTGGCCGCCCGCGCCAGGCAACCTCACCGCCAGGCCTTTTTCGTTTATGTCGAATTCATTCGCTCCGGCAATCCTTTTTTTGACTATCAGGTCGCCGGACTTGTGGTCGGTGGTAATATCTTTTGCTTCAAATGTACTAGGCTGGATTATAGCGGCGTCTTCGGCTGTTACATTCTTACTGCGCAGGTTGCCGTCCTCATCCAGCACGAACGTCCCGGCGCCGGCTATCGTTTCCACCGGTTTGTCCAGCCCGCCCTTCTTCTTGGCGTTACCACTCCCGTCAAAATAGACGTCCTCGAGCCTTGCCAGTATCTTCCTTATCCTGAATACATTACGACCCTTCTCCTCGTCGTTCAGATGCCAATATGTATCATGCTTGGCTATGCGCTGTGATTGGAAGAGCTCTCCCGTAAGCGGATCCACCGCGACGGAATCCTGTACCGTCGTTTCAAAATTTTCTCCTATCACATACTTCTTTTCTTCATCAAATCCTATGCCGTCCTTCTGATACTGCACGAGCTTCCCGTCGACTACTCGGAATCCGTCCGCGGCGTTCACGAGATATCCGCCGTTCACTTCCTTCGCGAACCGCTCGAACTCTTTCTTCGCGCCGAAATCCTTCTTGCCGGCGCTGCTGGCAACGGGTATGCCGCGCACCGTATCTGTACTTATAAAGTACGTCTCTTCCCGCCCGTTCTTGCCGATATTAAGGCAGTCCACGTCCAGCAGATTGCCTTCCTTTAGGAAGATGTCGGCATCTTCCTGGCTTATGCCTCCTATATAAAGGTTGCCTTCCTTGTCTCTTCGCCATGTCCCTCTTCTCGCCACTATGAGTCCGTCTTTCATAAGAGCGTCGCCCGATGCGGCGTCCACCCGCCATTCGTCTTTCGATATCTTCTCCGTATTCTTGCTCGCCTCAGTCACATAACCGCCCGCGTCGGTCTTGTCGACGAACTGGTCGAGAAGCTCCTTCGATATGACGCTGTATACGTCGAGTTCGAACCTTCTTCCGTCATTGGAGGCGAGGGGGTCCTCTTTGTCCGTTATCTCCATATCCGGATCGGATGTCTTCTTTAGAGAACCGTCTTTATCGAGCTTGAAAGTTTCGTAAAGCGTTCTTATGGAAGATATGCTCCTTATATCGGCAAAAAGCTTGCCCGATGGGTCCAGCAATTTCCCGTCTTTGGTAAGCGTATAAATATCGATCCTGTTCTGGGCGGCGTTCTTGGCGAAGACCTTCTGCTCGGTCACCGTTACTACCCTTTCAGGCAGGCTCTTCCCGTCAAGGCCCCTGTCGATCCTCTGCTTCGTCCGTTTATTCAGGAGATAGCCGTGCCTCGGACTCTTCTCATACATGTCCTTGGTCAGGACCGGTACGCCGGTCCGGTCATCATAAAGGTCTCCCTTTATGAGCCTGTACCTTATGGACGGATCATCGGCATCCACGTAATAGGTCTCGGTCGACACCCTGACATCCAGGTCGGCGCCGTTTATGTTGACTATCTTCTTCTTCCTGTAGTACTTGCTCTCATCGCTGTATTTTTCCTTATACTTCGGGTCGTTCCTCGCTATCGGGCCTATCGGCCTTAAAAAATAGTCTGTTATGATATTAAATTTTTCATCGCGTATATATTCGCCCGGCTTTAATATCCTGCCGTCTTTCAAAACGGCTTCGCCTGTGGCGTTGTCTATGAAATACTCATCATCTTTCGTGGCTATGACCCTTCCCGTGAAGTTGCCGCTTGTATCCACGGCTCCCGTGATCATCTCCAGGTTATCGACATCGATATCCGATATGGAGACATACACATGCGGGTGGTTCCAGCCTTCGAGCAAATATTTGAAATCATCCCGGTAGCAGTGTGGCTTCATACCGGCCAGGTCCGCCCTCGCGGCATCCGTATTGGTAAAGATGATCCCTGCCTTGCCCCTGCCATATTCTCTCCTCAGCCTCAGCGTATCCCGCAGAGTCTTTACGAAACTGTCCTTTGTATTATCAAAATATCCGGACGTAACCTTTACCATCATCGAGAGATTGTCGGTGGTGTCGTATGCGAATTTTTTGCCGGAACTGTTTTTGCGCAGGTACGGGACGCCCTCTCCCGACACTTCCGTCATGTGGACATTATTCTCAAAAGATCTTGTAGTGGTGCCCATGACTGTCCTGAAGTCATCGTCCACTTTCATGGCTCCCATATTATAGACGGTGGTAAAATATTTCTTCGGAACGCGCTTGATCTTCTCTATCAGCTTATAGGAGGAGATATCCCACAGCGGCTTTTTGCCGGGGCGGCAGGCCGTTATTACAGCCATTAGGCCGTATACTAACGCCGACACCAGTATATAAGCCACGCAATAGTTACAGTAGGTGAATGCCAGCGCCGCTATGGCAAGAAGCCAAGGCATGGAGGCAAACCAGTTTTGCGTGAAATAGATGTATATTAACGTCCCTATATTGGCCGCCAGCGCTACGGCCAGATTAAATGACGCCGTCAATGCCGCATGCCGTGCCTCTTTCATCTGCGGCGCGGTATAGGAGCCTTCGGACACCGAATTTTTTAAATACATGAACGCAAGCTTGGATGCGCTCACCAGCAGGTCCCATCCCTTGCTGACGACAGTGGAAATAAGCATGAATACGAGCAGGAAGATCATTACGTTATTAGCGGCGAAGAGCGTGAACGCGCCCGACTGCCATATAAAATAGCCCGCGGGAAAGAGCGGAACACCGAGCCTTACACCAGTCCCGATCAGGCCCGTCACCAGACCGACCGGCACCTTAAGGAGCCTCAGCGCGAATATGCCCGCGGAGTCCCTGAAAGAATCGGAGTAAGATTCCATCTCCTTTATCTTTTCCGAGATCTTTGTAGAGGGCAATTTTATAAAATTGGCAATTTTTATATGGAGGCCGGCATACTTCCTGAGCTCTCCCTTGAATAACGGGAATCTGCCGCTGAGTAATTTTATCGTGGAGTATAGTAAGATTATGGATATCGCGAGAGCGCCGATGAATATCCCGCTGGAGGCGCACCATATCATGGTGATCCTAAACTCATGGCTAAAGGTGTATAGCACAACGAATGTGGTCGATAGTTTCAATGCAAATACGAGGTATCTTCCCAAGGCTGCCAGCTTCTCTTTTTTCGGAGCTGGCCCTTTGTCCGTCCGCCTTTCTGCCGTGGAAAGAGACGCTTCTCCGGCGCCCGGAGAAGCTCCTTCAATGCCCGCGCCCTCAGGCGGAGGCGCTAGAGCGCCCGCTTCACCGGCCGCGATCTTCTCTTTGGCGGTTTTGTCACGCTTACGTAAAGCTCTCCTTATCAGCCCGATGCCGTAGATGGCTACAAAGACAGAGAAGGCGCCTGCTACGTATGAGGAAGCGCGCCAAAAACTCCCCCGATCTCCGTCCTCCTTACCCCTCTGTTCACCTATCTTCTTATCTATGAATTTTTTTGCGTCTTCGTTATTTTTAACATTAAAATATTCCTTGCCGTCTGCGCCGCGTTTCGTCTCTACCAGATCTTCACCCACTACATCAGCCGCCAGCTTAGCCTTAAAATCTTCTGGCCGCTTAAGATCCTTGAGCAGGTTGTTTTTTACGAAATCTTTCGTCGCCTTATACTTAGTCTCTATGCGCTTATTGATGAGCATCCTGCGCAGGCTGTTCACCGGCTCTTTAACCGCGTTTTCGGTAAGGGTATATTTTGCGGACCCGCGGCCCATACCAAGGGCCTCTATATCGGCTATGCCTATTATCTTGTTTATGTCCAGCGCCTGCTGATCTAAGACCGCGAGCATCTCAAAGCCTCCCCTCGTCATTTCCAGCTTAGGCCTTACCTCGCTGTCGACTTCCTTATCCGCCGCCGCCTTGATTATGGCGTCTCTCAGCGCGAGCGTTCTATCAACAAGGATGACAAAATTCACGGGATGTATACGCTTACCAATAAGAGCGTCTGTTATCCCGTCAATAATAACGCTTCTATGATTTTCAAATTCGCCGAGATCTATCCTCTCTTTCGTGAACTGCCGGGCGACGACGCCTCTCACTTCTTCCCTGCTTAAAGAAAAGCGCTCCTCCTCCGGCGGCTTCGCTATGTTCGTATCCATGGCAAGACCTACGAGATATAGCACATCATCTATAGATATCTTGGGGGAATTGATCTTGCTGTGGATCGTTTTAGTAAGATCGATGACTCTCGCTAACGGCATTTTTTTATCTAGGAGAGCGCCGACGCTCAAACTGTCGATCTCTATACCAAGGCCCCCTTTAGCCTCGGGTATTGATGGGTCCGCAGGCAAGATGCCGTTATCTATGGCAAGCCTGACAAGGTTCTCCACCTCGACCTCTGTGGGCTTGGCGGAGCGGAGAGTCTCCATAAGGCCGCTAATATAATTACCGTAAACAAGTATCGTCTTTACGTAATTCAGCGTCCAGCCGTCAAGGTCCATCTTGCTCGCGTAATACTTGATCTTCCCGGACTCCGCCTCAGTAGGCTTACGGCCGTTAACCTCCTCCCAGACCTTCTCTATATCGGCCGGATATTCATAAGTGACTTTTAATAGGTCTTCGGCGGAAATCCCGGTGGACAGCATGATCTTTTGGAAGTACCATGCTAGATCCTCGTTCATCGGGTCTGTGTTGCCCCGGGCCTTCCATGCCTTAGAGAGCTCATCGCCCGTCTCCTTCAAGGCGGCCGGGATATTGTCCGGATTCTTCAAGCTATTCTCATACTTCAAAGCCCTGGCTTTCCTCGCGTCCTTTTCACCTCGGCGGCCTTCGAACCATCCGTCAAGGGTCTCCTTATTCTTCCTCATCCAGTCTTTGGTTAGCTTGGGTATGCCGTTCGCGGCATTATATGCTATCTCCGGCATCATAACGGAGTCTAACGCTTTCGCGGTATTCTCCAGGTCCCTATACGTTACCTTGTCCTTACCATAATCTGCCATTGATAAGCGGTAAGAGACCTGGTTGTGGAAACTGTACAACTGCCCTATCGCCTCCGCCCTGTATACCCTGTCAAGATCGCCATTCCTGTAGAATGTATTTTCCAATATCAGGTCCGTCATGGAATCGTCGGGAATGACCGATAACTCCCTTTCGTTCCAGAGGGCGGCCTCCATACTCCTTAAATGATCCCCTATATTCATGTAAGCCATTTGATACGGGAAGGCTTTCTGGAACTCTATACTTAACCTATCAACACTATTCATCAGTACGGGCATGCCGAATCCGCTCCTCATGACTTCTACGGTATAACTGAGCAGCGAGTGGGCAAGGCGATACCCCAGATGCTCCCCGGCGAATGTCTGTACCAAAGAGGCGTCCTTAAACCACTCTTTCAGATACGCTATCTCTTCTTCTTCCTTCCAGACCCTCTTTTCCAGGCTCATAAAGAGACCTATCTTCTGGCCGCGGGTCATCCTGAGCCTTTTTGCCTCCGGGCTATTCATATCCGTAATGCCCTGATCGCGCATCAATAGTTCCTCAAGCCCCGTCACAAGGGCTTCGTATCTCACATATTTGCCTATCCTCTCTCTTAGGAACCATTCTCCCAGAACGCTCGCCTCTTCCTTCGTCTTATTTTCCTTTTTGATGAGGTCGTCTTCGTACGCTTTTCTTAATTCCCCGAGATGGACGCTCTCCCGTATCTCGCCCTGGAAGAACCCGAGCTCCCCGGTCTCCAGCTCCTTGCCGTTGGCCCTGTATACGGAATTCAGATAGACTCCGTTTATAGTTTCGCCTTCCAGCTTCTTCTTATCTATCTCTATTAACGACGCCAACCTTGCCGCCAATGCATCAGAGGGCATACTCTCGGAGATGAGCTGCTCCAGGATCTTTTCATAGCGGAGCTGTCCTGAGGAGACGGAGAACTCGTCGTTATGCTTCTTCCGGTATGTATCGAGATTATAGAAGAGCTTCGCGTCCTCGAGCGCCTTCTGCAGATTTTCCAGATTTGCCCTCTTCACCGCAAGCGACCTCGAGCTCCATGTGCCTCTGACCTTCTGCCGCAATTCATCCAACCGCTGATTGACCCTGTCAATATAGGCCTTACCCGTGGCGAATTCAGAGCCGGCCAGCTCTTCTTTCCTCAGCTCTTCCCTGAGACGCCCCTCGACAGCCTTCACTTTCTCGTAAAGGCTCTTGCCATCTTTGAGCTCTCTCTCCTTGGCTTTTCTCAGCTCTTCAAAAACCTTGTCGAACTTCTTAAATAATCCTTCGACAAAAGATTCGGCCGCGTCCGAAGGGTACGCAGCCCCAAATTCATTCTCGCCGTCTTTCGTTACGCTAGTCCTGGCCGTACCCAGGTCAATGATAGCTTCTTTTAGCTCCTTGACAACACCTGCATCCAACGAAGCCGCCCGGAGCAGGAGCGCATCAATATCGCTGAGCGCCACTCCTAACTCTGTCTCTCTTTTTACCTCCCTGTCAAGCCGCAGAAAATCATCTTTTGACCTGTCGGCTCTCTCTATATCCTCGCGCAGAGACGGTTGCTTTGACGCGTCGGACTCTTCCGTCATCTTTCTTAAGGCTCCTATCTTGCCTCTTAGAGCTTCTATCTCGGCTCTTTCGGCTTCGCTTATGCCCGCTTTTTTGAGATCGGCCTCACTTATACCTTCAAGAGCGGTGAATAGCAGTTTGAATGCCCCGTCAGCCGTCTTCTCTTTTTTGGCAAGATATTTTTTGGTGGCGTCCACGGCCTTGACGCGCTCCCTCTGCACACGATCTATCATGCTAAAGAGGTTCGCCATGTGCTTTTTCGCTTCTAAGACCCTACCGGCGGATGCTTCCCAATCCGCTATGTCGAAAGCATCTTTCAAGTCAGCGCTAAGCATGGCCGCCTTCTCTGCCTCCGGAAGCTTGCGCTGCTTTTCGGTAAGATAGATCATCTCCATTAGATCCCATGACCAGTTGCCCACCTCGCCCGCATTTAACGGTCGCCAGTTCAGTTTCGCAAGCTTATCTACAAAGTATTCGGCGTACAGCACTTTCTTGACCAATGCAGGATCGGCCCGGCCCTCAAGGAAGAATGAATTCGTCCTTGAGTTTATGACGCCCTGCCCGTAGATATGGGCGAAGCTTTCTTCGCTGGTTTTCATGTACGACTTTTTAGTATTTTCATCTAAGCTAACGTCGGCTTTTTTTAGGCTCGCCTCTATCTCCCCGCGGCGTTTATCTAGATACCTCCTTCTTTCAAGTTCAAAATCCATCCCCTTCTCGGCAGCCGCGAGAATACCCTCATCCTTCAGGCTGGTCAATAAATTCCTTAGCGCTATAACATTGCCCACATCGGATATATTCTTGACTATCGATGCTTTTCCGGTCAGCCTGACGAAACCGGCGTCGACTATCAACGCGTCCGCGACCGAGGAGATAAATCCGCTCTTATATAACCTGAGGAATTCTTCTTCATCCTTCTTCTCGAGCTCCATAAGCTCCTTATCGATCTCAGCGCGCCTCTCTTGAGTAGAGGGATCTATGACATACAGCGCCTCCAACGCCTTACTTCTCACCGCCTTTTTGGTTTCTGTGAATAGCCGGCGTTCGGCCATATAGAGAGCGTATATCTGTCCGAACTCCTTGTTCAGCTTTTTTACACGGCGGTCTTTTTCGGCGTCGGCGAGCTTTGCCGCTTCCACATAGCGCGGCCCCATCATATGGAGGCCGTATAACTCATTAAACGCTTTTTCGGCAGCTGCGCGTACTGCGGTTTCTTCGCCCGGCGAAAGCGCCCTGCCGGCAACTGTCCTTCTTTCCTCAATATCCGCCCTGACACATTCTTCAAGCTTCTGATCTTTTAGAATCGCTACGGCTATGGCAAATTTTTCAGCCTCTGTGCGCTTATCTGCCTGCGCTAAGGCAGTTTCTAACTGCTCACGATCCGCCTCCTTAATAGCCTGCGATACCGCCTTGCGGTTACTGAGAATATCTTTGAAAAGCTCAAAATCATCTTTCAAATTTTCCTTAAGGAACTTATTCCAATATAGCAGATTGCCTATTTTATCAGCCTGCTCTTCAGGCGTGCCCTTATCATCTATCTTATAACCGTGATATGCTTCAAGACACGGTTTTATCATCCCCATGATCGGGATCCTGTCCCTGATGGCCGTTTTGTCCCAGCCGTTCTGGATGCGGGCGAATACGTGGCCGAATAAGAAGCCGACGGTTCCGGTGTCTTTGGAGTCGAAGGTTATTTGATCCACCATCGTATTGCGCAGCATCGCGAGAAATTCCTTCGCCTCTTCCTTGGCGGAGACTAACCTTTGCAGGAGATACCGCGTCTCGTCGTCTGTCCATTTATTGGCCGCTCTGAGCGAGTAGAAGTGGCTCAGTATACCTATATGTTCGGGATTGTCCCTGTCGATGGTGCCGTTTGGCAGATCATCATACACTCTCTCAAGATACGGCAGGGCAGTATCCATGGTCTTGTAGTAATAGCTTACAAAATCCATTATCTTATCGGTATCTCCGGACGCGAGATCGCCGGTCCCGAGTTTAGCCAATATGTCACTATTCTCGGGCGACTCGAGAGCAAACCTCAGCACGGAAAGGGCGTTTCCATATAGACGACCCTCTCTTAATATATCCATTTCCCGCTGTATCTGCGCCTCTTTGGAATTTAATCTCTCTTTCAGAGCCGCGGAGTCATCGCCCGGCCTTGCGGCTTCGAGAGCGGCGCGGTAGTCTTCTCTTTCGTCGATGAGCTTTCTTAAATTCAACGCTTCAGGCAGAGCCTTCAGCCGCTTTTCGTCATACTGTCCATAGAAGTCCAGGAGCGAGCCCCTGCCCTCCACGACCAGGCCATGCAGCAGCTTAAGTATGTTCTCGAGACCCTTATACTGGCCCCTTTCCGTTCCGGGCTTTGCGAGGCGCGACAATAGCCGGTACAGGTTCCATACCTCCACCGAGCCGCGGCCGGTGTAATCGCCGAATATCGCGCGCTCATTGCCGAAGATATTCTTGATCAAACGCCTGACCTGATAGATCGGACCGCCATCCGCGAGCTTCGCGCTTTCCGGTATATTTAAAAACTCTATATTGTCTAAGGACAGTCTTGTTTTGCGCAGCCATTCGGTATATCCGTCGAGCGCCTTATCTTTGTCCGGCCAGTTTTTGTCTTCCTCGCTCTTCGGATCCCTGAACCTCTGCTCTCTATCAAATATCGCTTCATTAGCCAGGATCTCTTTTACAACGCCCAGGGCCGATTTTGTAGAATCGGCTATCTGCCTGTTGGCCGCGTAACTTAAGATGCCTATCTTGGAAAGGCCGATCCACGCGGGATTGATCTTTCCGTCATCAAGATATTGGCTGGCGATCTTTCTCTCGTTTCCTTTGAACAGGATATTCAGCGTATTTATCTGCGCGCTGGTGAAATATCCTTCCCAGTGTCTGTCCCATCTGATGGGCTGATTGGGCCTCCTCGAGATCCTTTCTAACTGATCTTTCTCTGCAGGGCTAAGGCCTTTGTATGTCTGCTCCATCAAGGATAGCCTGTTATTCATGTTGAACTGCGCGTTGTGGGTAACGACGTAAGAATTTACCACATCCAGCCAGTCGTCGATCTTTACCGCCCTTTCCCAGCCGTCCCCTGTAACACCAAAAGGCATCCCGATGGTAGTCAGCAGGCTCTCCATCGCTATCGAATAATAGGACTTCACACCTGTCGCGTATTTAGGTGTGATGATCGCGTCCTTAAAGATCTCGGAACGCACCCTGTATTTCATCGTATTTTCGGCTTTCTCGGCGTCGGCATCGAGAGCGCCTTTTAATAACGCCTGCGCCGCTCTCTCTGACTCTGTAAGTCTCTGCTTCTCAAGCGGATTCTGGCCCCGGGCGCGTTCGCGCTCTTCCCTCTTCTGGGCGATCACGACCGCCTCGCGCTCTTTTTCTTCAAGCCTTCTCAGCTCGGCATCGCGCGCGGGCTCCACAGCCTTTATCGCTTCCGCTTTCCTGGCCGCGCCGGCTCTCGCAGCCTCCTCGACGCCCTCTTTGCCTCTGGCATCCCTCTCCATTTCGGCGATCTCTTTATTGGTCAGGCCGTAACTATTGAGCCTCGCGCGGAGCAGCGTATCGAGCTTAATATAACTATCTCTTGTCGCAGTGTATCTTATTTCGGCTCCGTTTAAGGCCTTGATCGCCGCTACATACGCTATCTCATCGATAGCCCCCCGTTCAAGATCTTTCCGGGCATTTTCATAATTCTCGTACGCCCAGGCAAGCGCTATCTCGCTGCCTTCAAGGTCCTTAAGCGTCCTTTCGAGCTCCGTAAACATCGCGTATAATTCATCGAAGACTTCTCGATTTTCATCGGAAAGTGATGATCTGATATTACTAAGCTCAAGCTCTGTTATGCGCTGGTTGGCCTGTTGCTCGCCGCCTGTAATTATCGGAATCCTGATCTCGACTCCTACGAGGCGCTGCATCGCCGAAACTACCGCTCTCAATTTGATGCTCGGTATGAACCTGTCTATCCAAGCCTGCGTCACGTTCAGCTTACCTATCTCGACCTATTTTTCAAGTATTCTTATCCTCGGATCGCGCGAAGCGAACGGCGCGACAAGATCCCTCATCTCGGGACTTAAAGCCATTGTCTCTTTCTGCGTTTGGGTCATGATGACATCGGCGTTCGTTTCGCCGGCGGCGGTCTGGTACCCGAGCCGCGCCTGATTTGATCTTTTTTCGGATATTCTTACAAAAACGTCCGCTTCCGCCGACACGTCTTCCATCCCGCCCAATTTTCTGATCCCTTTTAAGGACGAGTCGGATAGGCCGGCGACCCGCAGCTTATCATCACTGGCTCTTTGCTTCTGCCTCTTGGCCAAATCCAGCATGTTGACTTCGGACATGATGTTGGCCGCCATCGATCTCGCTATGACCGTCTTATCGCCGTTGGCCTTGGCTTCAGCGAATTTTGAAAGTTTTAATTTTTCTTTGGCTTTTGGGAGATCCTGGCTGAGCAGCTTTTTTATTTCATACTCGAAGTTCAACCCTACATTAAATGCGATACTGCTGCCTCCTCCGCCGCCTCCTTTGGATGCGCTGGCGCCGGATCCGCTGCCGCTGCCTCCGCCTGGAATTGCGCCAGGGCCTCCGCCTGAGCCTCCGCCTGGGACTCCGCTTGGGCCTATTATAGGACCGTATGGCCCCAATTTGCCGCTGGAACCGGTATCAGGGATGCCGGAGGCCGCTCCGCCGCCGCCGCTGACATAAGCCCCCTGCGCGCCGTATCCTATAACCGCGAATCCGTATACGCTGAGCGGCCTGTAAAAGAACGCCGCCTTCTCCGCGCTGAGCACTTCTTTTGCAGTCATAACCTCTATCGCGGCGCTCTTATCCTTCATCGTCAGGTTGTTGAGGCCGGGAACTCTTATGGTAGTTCTCGTGTCTTTGCCCTTAATTTCCGGGTCGTCGAGTTCGGAGGCCACTATGGACGCGTTGAGGTGGTTCGCGAAGGCGCTCTCTTCGTCCTGCACCGTCCTAAAATAGTCCGCTTTTCGGGAGAGACTGTCGATGTCCGCATCATATGCCGATTCTTCCCGTGGGCCATTTTCGACATCGAGAACGGCTTTTTCTATCTTCCCGCGGAAAAGTCCGGCAAGTTCCAGTGCTATATCTTTTTCGTCTACAGCGTTGAGTTTGGAATTATAAAGCCCGGCGCCTTCGTCCTTATACGCCTCGAGCCCTCTCTTCAGAGCGCCGGCGGACTCTTTTCTGCCGATGACCACCTGCCTCCTCTTGTCTCCGTTGAACAATTCCGCGTATATGCCCGCCCCTGTCATGCCTATGAATATTTCTATCGGTATAGGTATATCTTCATTGGCCATGTAGTCTATGGCCCTGAGTATGTCGATATTGATCTGCCTCTCCTTGTTGAGCTGGCGCTTGTCGAACCGTCCTTTTTCCTTATCAAAGAGCGCAAACATTACCGCGTCCCTGAACTTATCGTCCGATGAGTCAATAATTACGCTTACATCAATAACTGTCTTCTGATCTACGCCCAATAGGGTCTTGTAAGATATCTCCAGCTCGCTAAAGCGCGTCTTGGCCCTTGTGACATTGATCGATATTTCCGCGCCGCGGGCTTCTTCTTTCGCCATGTTCTCTTTAAGCTTTTTAAGCTCTTCCGTCCGCTCTCCGGAATCCGGACGGCTTTCCCATTCCGCGATCCTCTCTACTATTCTCCTGGCCGCGGCCTCGGACTCCTTAAGCCTGCTATTCTCTCCCGCGAGGTAAAGCCTGGTATGCCTCATCTGATTCAGCGCCGTAACGATATTGTGTGCTACCGTATTCCTGGCGCTAACGGTCCTGTTCTGCGCCTTCTGCCATGCGAGGTTCAAGAGGCGCACTTCACCGTAATATTCTTTACCTATCAATAGCTTTAGCTTGAGAGACAATCCGCCCGATGGTAACGACCCCTCTATGTCTACCGCTTCGCATTTCACCGTCTTGCGGACATTGAATAATTTTTCCAGCCAGTTCTGTCCCACGAGCGTCGCCTGTTTACCTTCAACAGTCTTATTCACGAAATCGAGCAGGTTATTCATTATGACGTCTATCTTCTTCTCGAGCTCCCTGCTCTTGGCCATAAACCTCTTTACGGTATCTTCGTTAGGGCTCTTCTCGTACTCCTCATAATACGCCGCTTCAAGCTCTTCCCTCTCCTTAAGTAGCGCCTTGAATTTTTTGGCCTGAGGTATCTGGGCAAGCACCGCCTGCATGGCCCTCTTGGCGGCGGTCTCTTCATTCACCAGCGCCAGGACCTGGGCTGAATTTTTTATACCGGCGTCGATCTCGGATAGCGGATCTTGAGATATGTGCGTTACTTGAGTCGCGTCAAGCTTCCTCATCTCGGCCTGCCCGGCCTTGACGAGCGCCTCTATGAGGCTGTCCTTCGTCTTGAATTTATCCTCCATCTCTTTGGTCTTGACTGTAAGCGAGTTTTTGAGAGTCGAGGTTTCCCGCTCAATATTCTCTATCTCCGCCTGGGCCTGGGCGATAGTATCCAGTATGGAGAAGTACGCCGCATATGCGGCGTTGACATCGGCAACCTGCACCTGGGGCTGGCCTTCTTTATCCCCGGTTGTCTTGTAACGCTCGGCTTCGGCCTCTTTTATCTTTAGCGTCGCGGGCGCCAATTTCTTATTAAGAAAGTCGAGCTCTTCTCTTATGGCATCAAGCCTTTTAGCGAGCACGGCGCTTCTTACCACGGCCATCTCTTCGGTATTCTTTAACGCGGCGATCGCATTGAACGCCCCCAGGCGGGATACCATGAGATCTGTCTTTTTGTCCCTGCGGAACTCCAGCATAAAGCCGGAGCTCGCTCCGGAGTCGGATCCGTACATGATGCTTATGCCCAGAAGTATACTCAGCTCCTTCCGGGCCTTGGCAAGCGCATAACCCAGATCGCCCAGATTCTTATGTGCTTTCGCTAACCCGACTTCGGAAGCGAAGGATGCCTGGGCCATGCCCATGTTATCTGTTATCTGCTTTTCCAGCACATCAGCTCTTTTCTTCGACTCAGGGCTGTCCCATTCGACGAACTCCTCTTCGCTGAGAGTAAACGGAGCTTCGGGAGCGCGCCGCATTATCTTGTTCAGCGCCGTACGCGCGTCTATTATCTTATCGGTCTCCGTCCGTATGGCATCGTCTATCATCTTTCTCGTTGACTCTATCTTAAATCCCGCTCTCTCTATCGTCTTATTAGCCTCGGCGAGCTTTGCTATCTCCTCAAATTCCGCCTTGAAATTCTCCATGTTCTTAAGTCTCGCCGACGCCTCCCTGTGGGCCGTCCTCAGGCCATATATATTGTTGAGCATCTTCTGCACATAGTCACAGCGGACAAACTTCTGCAGGTTCTCTTTCTGCGACGATATCTCTTCATTCACCTCTTTGGCCGGGTTCTTAAGATAGAACCAAAGCTGGACTCCGCCGCTCACGCCTCCCGGTAATGAGGCCTGCGCGATGAGATCCAGGTGGAATTTGTCGTCAGCCGTAAGGACTATGCCCAGCTGCTTCGCTATTTCGTTCATTCTTGTATAATTATCTATGTTTTCCAGCGACGCCATGAAGATACCGGCGGCGGTCATATTCTCGTATGATATGTGCGGCTCCTCTTCGGGACTATAGAATTCCCAGCCCTTATCCTTAAGGGCCTGTATATCTTCTTTAAAGAGAAGCCTCTTACATCCTTTCCAGAATCCGTCTCTCCTTGTCATGACAGCTTCCGGGATGTCCCTCGGCTGGAACCATTCGTCGCCTGAGCCGTATTTTATGTGGCCGGCCCCGAACAATCCGTACCTCGCGCCATCTCTCGCGCCGGCGCCCTCTCCGAAAGTATAGGCCATCAGCCTCCAGTCGTTATATTTGATGTCATATTCGTTGTTGCGGCCTTTAGGGCTTCTCGCTTTAAGCGGCCTTCTTATCTCCATCACGGGTGGCTGTGCAGGACGCTTTGCGGTCAATGCGGAGGCGACATTGCCTACGATCCCGGCGGAGATCTTGCCCGTCATCCCGGCGGCCCTGGCGGCAATATTGTCGGCCGCTGCCTCTGCCTCGGATCCGGGAACATCTATGTAAAGCGTCCTTAATATCACCCCGGTCTCTTCCGTGATAAGATCGGCTATTATTCCGGGCAAATCATTGCCGGCTTCAGGATTCCTCGCGAGCCACTCGCTTAACGCTATGCCCGCGGCCTCCCTTACGTCCTGCGCCGTTATGCTTTTACCATCTTTATCCCGCTGGAAATCGAGATAATAACGCATATCAAGCGCGAGTTCCCCGGCAAGGGAATCCATACTTAAGTAAGCGCCCTCTTTGCTTCCTGCCGCGGTATCGCTGTATGCGTATTTGCGGAAAGCGCTGCCTATGATACCGGCGATCTCGGATACTTCAACCTGCGCGACCACCGGATCTCTTCTGGCCATCTTATCGTCTTGCTCAATGGCGGCAGGCCGGTTAAACGCGGCGATCCTAGCGCCGAGGGCCGATATATATTTTTCTTCCGCCTTCAGTTTTTTAAGATTATTTAATGCGTCCTCCGCTTTTTTAATATATATGCGCGCTCTGTTTTTGCCGGCTTCATTCTTTGCGAGCTCTACACGCGCCATTTTAAGCGCGACGTCAGCATCGGCTATCAGACCTAAAATATTCTCCGCGATCTTTACGGGCGCTGCGGGCGCCTTCCTTACCGGCCTCGGTTCACGCTCCTCGAGCGCGGCGTACAGCTCGTAAACTATCTTTCCCCGTACGACAGCGTTATCCTTTATGATATCTCTGTGCGAGACGCCTTCTATCCTTATATTCTTCGCGGCCCCTTTGATCGGCCCGAACTCACCCGACGCCGCGGAATGAAAACTCAATACTTTCACGCCATCAGGCAGGCTCTTTACATAATCCGCATTGCCGTCCACGAGTACGATAAAGATATCCGCGGCCCTGCCGCCGAGCTCTATGAATTTTTTAGCCGCGCCCATGACGTCGTCGGACGAGGCGCCCGTGCCGATGAGCACAACGGGGTCGTGCGATTCATACCACTCCATGTACGCCTCTTCTCCCACATAGTGCCCGCCCGACTCTCCGAATCCATCCGGGAATATATGGTCGCCCGGCTTTATGAGGCTTACCTTATAACCTCTTGATCCGAGGTCATTTGATATCGGGGATACGGACGTTTCCAGATCCCTGTTCGGAAGTAAAGAGAACCCGGCTATGCATAACATGTTAAGGCCGCGCTCTACCGGCTCAGGTTCGGCCACCTTTGGTTCAGGCTTAGCTGGCGGGGGCAGAAGTTCGGCCGCCCACTGCAGCTGCTGCGGGACCGACCCTAACCATCCACTTATAGATCTTTCACGCTCCGCTTCTTTCGAGCGCCTGGCGGCCGTGTCGAGCACGCGATCCTGCAGGTCCTTCAGCGCCTTCTCTTCCACGGGCTCATTCAGCTGCCAGAGCGAAACGAGTTCTCCGAATTTCCCGCTGGCCGCAGATATTGACTTCGACGCCCCGGCAGCGTCTCTTGCATCAAGCGCTTTGTCCGCCGCGTCAAGTGCCGCGCCGGCCGAAACGAATAACGATCTGATATCTTCTCTGACTTTTTCGGAAGTTGCTGCCGGCGCGGGCGCAGGCGCCGCTTCCCACGTAGTGGGGCGAGCTCCCTGCTCTACAGGTTTCTTCTTGACCGCAGGTTTAGGCGCAGGCTGTGTCGCAGGCGCGGACGTCACCGCCGGCGCCGGTGTAGCCGCATCCGACGCAGTTGCCGTTGTAGCAGATGCTGCCGCCGGCTTCGCTTGCGGCTTAGGAACCCTCTGGACCTCAGGAGCCGCTATTTCTATCGTCTCCTTGGAAAAATATACCCCTCTCAATTCAAACGCGCTTAAAATATCGGATATGGCAAAATAACCCAACGGTGAGGCGGCGTCGCCTGGCAATTCTATGGGGATTAGATGCCATTTATCATCATTAGGCAGCCTCACAACCTTCTTGCCGTCAAATATACCCTTAAGCTCCAGTTTAAACGTTTTATCTTCCCCGCCTGTATTACGCACTTCGATATATGCGTATTTGAAACCGGTTAAGTTTTTATTGCCTACTGTCGTTCCTGTCCATCCATGTTCTGCGGCCGGCATCTGAAAAACCCCTTCTTTTTTCTCCGGGGTTATAGTACCCGAAAATCTATCCATATTGTCGAGCAGATTCGCGCCGAGCCGCTGGGCAATATCTTTCGGCAGAGTTGTAAAACCTATCGTCTTAGGCGCCGCGCGCGCTGCGGCAGCGGGCTCTGTTTCGGCAGATGGCCTGGTTTCCGCTGCAGCCTTAACTTCGGTTTTCGGTTTGGTTTCAGCTACCGGCCTTTTTGCGCCGTAGATCCAATAAAGCTGATCCATCCGCCCTTCGACATTATTAAGATAAGCCGATACATAACCGGAATTCGTCGGGCCCAGGAGCGCCAAAACCAGCATGCCCTGGTCGATCGCGCATATGGTATCGCTCGTTTCTCCGCGCGCATTTATGCCATCCCTCCAACCATACGGCGTCTTTATCTTGGGATGCTTCTTTTCGAGATTGGTTATGAGACCACTAGCTCTGTCATAATCAACAAGCGCCGCAAGCGCCAACGTATGCGGTGATGCGACGTCATCAAATACTTGATTTTTATTTCCGAAACTGACTACCGTCTCCGCAAGGGCAGGTACACCATAAGCCCTGTAATTCCCGTCCGTCCCGTATGATGTCGAGAGCAGCGCGGGCAGTTTTTTCGTTTTCATCGCATGATCTATCTGGACTTCGACCGTATCCCTGTGCGCTCTTGCGTAGCTATCCGGAGATATCCGGTTCTCGTCGATCCACAATAGCGGCATCAGCGCCTGGAATATAGCGCCGTCCCATGACATGCGCCCAGTGATATTTTTGCCGTCACTTGTAGCGTATTGTTCAGGGTTGGACGGATATTTCATATTCGTAAAGGCGCTTACGGGCACTTTACCGTTACTGTGCAGTATAGCCCACGCCGTCGCGGTCCTGCTTTCGTTATATCTTCTGTCGAGCCAGTATGTTAAATAGCCTCTTCCCGTTAAATCGTAACCGGCGCGCATTAGCCCTTTATCGCTGTCATAAAGATCCGCCCATCCGGAGGCTTGAGCATTTATAATATCATTCGCGGCATTTACAATACCTTTGTTTGCGGGGTCACCCTGAAGAGCTCCGATAACCGCGGCAAGAGACCAGCACAGGTTTGCGTTATCAACGGCTGATACTTTGCTCGCCTCATCCCTGACCGCGTTTCCGCCCCTAAATTGATACCAGCTGAATAGACCTTTCCAGTTGTCGGCGGCGCGTTTTTGTATATTTAATAAAGTGCCCAGCGCCTTCTTAATTCTGCCCAATGCTTCCTGGGGCGTCACGCTTTTCATCTTAATTTTGCCGTTGGCTACGGAGGCCATTATATCCAGATATAGCCCTATGTCGGTGGGATTACAGTATGCGCCTGTTGAAGAGATCGAGTTGCCGGAAAGAACTATGTGGTTATACGGAAGGCCTGTGGCCCTATCCACGCCGATATCGTAGGCAAAATAACTCGCGTTTTGCGCTATGACGCCCGCCATCTCCGGCGTTACGGCAAATTTTATATCGGGTTGGTCCGTGGTTGACGGCAATTGACCCATCGAAGCGGCGGCAATTGCCTGCGCCGCCATGCCCGGCGCGCCCGGGATCGCTGCAGCTTGCGTAGCTGCCTTATCTTCCGGAGGAGGCGGAGGCGCGCCTGCGCCCGGTCCCGGCCCAGCAGCCGGCCCGACAGCTGCCATGCCGCCTTCCGGCGTCGCGAACTTCGCGAGCTTGGAATACGCCTCTTGCTTCTTTTTCAAATTCCCGATCTGCTCTTCTGTGACGATCTTCGGATCTATCTTATTTATTTCGATAAGAGCGCCGGCTGCTTTTGTAAACGCGCTATCTATGGCCGCAAAATCAGGAAGGCCTTCCCCGGAAAAGGCGGCGGTTACATTATTGACACCCTCCTTATATTGCTCTCTATAAGGAAAGAGCCGCGCCTCTTTTGCGATATCGTCTTTCTGCTTATTCAGCTTCGCGATCTGCTCTGCGATAGTAATATTTTTTCTTATAACTCCGAAAGGCACCCGGTCGGGAGATACCCTGGCCACGCCCGCGATATATCTTGCCGCCCTGTTTAGAGCTAAGACAAAGCCTTTGGGCTCCGTAATTTCTGTAAACTTCATGAGATTGGGATCGATATTATTTATCCCGGCAAGCGCGGCGGCGGCCTTGCCGAATTCCTCTTGGGCTTTCTTGAAATCGGGCTTATCTTTCTGTGCCAAAGCGGTATTCGCGGCTGCGCTCGCGGCATTGTAACTATCCAGGTACGGCTGCAGGGCTTGATTGAATCTCTCCGAAGCGATCTTCCCTATGATGGCATCTGTAGAAATGGTGACGCTCTTCTGGGCCTCTGCGGTCAGGTCGCGGTACGCCTGCGCAACAAGCCTATCACGTCTTGCAACCACCTCAGGACTGACCCCCCGGCTTGGGCCGAGCTTCTCTTCCAGCCTTGTGAAATAATCTTCCAGCGCCTGCTGAGAGGCGGTAGCTGCCTGAATATTTTGCCGGTACGCGCCCAGCGCAACGCTTCCGGCTGACGCGATACCGAGGGCGGCCATGACCTTTTTCGACCTTACCATGGGCACGATATCTTTATAAGCCAGGATCAGATAGACGCCGATCAGGAGGAACAAAGGAGCTAAAATATAACCCGAGAGCGCCAGCGCCGAAGGCGCTACCGAAGCGATAAAGAAGGATTTTATATTGAATTGCGCGATCGTAAGTATTACCGGCGCCAGCATGATAAGATTCATAGAGGCGTTCTCGATGACCCCCAGGATTATATTGGCAAAGCCCTTTTCGCCAAGATATTTTCGTCCTACCCCCGCCCTGGTCACGACGGATTTCGATTGTCCGGCAAATTGCATCGCGCCTGATAATGCATACGCGCCTGTCATTATAAGCCCGGCTATTCCCGCATACAGGGCAACACCGCCGCTCGCGCTCAGGGCAATTGACAGGACCGTAACGGCCAGGCCGGCGCCGATCGCGTATCCGAGAAGTGAGCTTCTGCCTCCAAAAAATGTTTTAGATTCAATGCCTCCTCCTTTTTGGACCGCGAAAAAGCGTTTTAAAAGGAGATGGCTTGCCAATACCGCGCCCAGCACGATGACGGGCGCTATTAAAACGCTCATCATTCCGCCGGAAATCAGGGCGGGATATAATATTTTTGCGGCGATCACCAGCGCGGCGCCCCGGGATATGGAAGCCAGGTTGATCTTATACCCCTTTACGGATTTCTCCGCCCAAACCAGGGGCGGCTCTTCCTTTTCGCTTCCGGGCACTTTCTGCCTGCCGTAGACAACCATGATAAGAAGAGAGGCTATCAGGCCCGATACTCCTGAAAACGCCGCGGCGACTAGCGCCTGCGTGACAGTCATGCCTACAAGGCCCAGCATTAAAGGTGAGGTAGCGGACAGCATGAGGACCAAAGCGACAGGCAGCGTCATGAATGCCACGGGATTTAAGAAATGCTTATAGAGAAGATAATTGCCGAAAAGTAACGGTTCTTTTAAGGCCGGCTCCTGCCCTGTAAGAACGCACTTCATCCTGATGTCGGCGACATTCATCTGCGCTATTCTTTTCAAGTAAGAAGATCTTAGCGTAAGGACCAGGATAATAGCTGTAAACGTTATCACTGTCAGAACAGCCGGGCCTAAACCCGATATCGCGGGCAGAAAACTAAAGAGGCCTTCTACCGAACGGCCCAGCCCGCCACTGGACAGAAGAGGCGAGATTATACCTTGATATATATAATAGTAATAGAGCGATGTGAGGCCGCCGTATACGGACACGCGCGCGACTCTTGCCTTGCCGGGTAATACGGTTATCTCTTTTTGCTGCGCCCTCTTGTCTTCTATCTCACCGCCAAGCATCTCCAGCGCCGAGGCCTTAAGCATCGTCGCTACGTTCTTCCTCTCTCCTTCAAAGCGGGCCTTCGCGGCGCCGGTCAATGACGCGTCTTTAGTCTGGTCGGCGCTTCTTTCAATTTCTGTCGCGCCGTCATCCTTCATCTCTTCCGCGGCTGTAATATATCCGGTCCTGGCTCTGTCGACCCGCGGCCCAACGAGAAGGATGACCGCTTCTCTGATCCTGGAGCGAATCTTAACGGCCGCTTCTTCGATCCTTTCTCTTTCTATAAGCTGCGTTATCGCTCTAACAAACGCCTGCCTTTGCGGATCATCAAGGCCATAGAATATACTGGATGTAAATAATTCCGCCAGAGACCTCTCTACGGATGATCTTTTAATTAAGACTGCCCTGCGCCTGATAAGCTCCAGCGAGCGCGGACTATTTATCATTTCGAGAGCTTCCTTTGCGGTCCTCTCCGGATCCGCGGCCATCTCTTCAAATATTTTATCCGCGGCGTCGTAGATCCGGCCGTCCCTTGAGATCTCGCGCCTGTGTGACGACATCGTCTCCGCAAGATGTGTATCGAGTATACGGTCCCTGCCGAAGATCTCCTCCTCTATCCCTGACAATCCTTCAAGATCCTCAAACTTACGCCTGCCGCCTGGCACAGTGTCCTCATAAACGCCGCCCGAACCGGGGATAGGACGGCCTAATCTTCTCATCAGGGGCTCTACAAGATTCTCGCGGATCTTCTCGCTTACCAAAAGCCCCAGTTTGCGCAGATCTTCTTTTGAGTAGAATTGGTGGACTGTGCCGGGCAGTCCCTGCCTGCCGACACGGCCTATTAACTGGTCGATGAGGATCTTGAATAATTTTATATGTGTGAGGTAAAGATGCAGACCCTCTTGCCTGGACGCTTCTTCCAATAGTTTTATGGTGACGCCTCTGGTAAGCGTATCATCTATCAGTGTTATGCGGCCCGGCTTCCCGGCATTGGCGATAATATCCGTTCTCTGGCCCTCTGGCAGGGTTCCTTTATACACAACCACTTCTACGCGGGAGCCGAATGCCTCCCTCAATTTTTGCTCTACGATACCGATGTCTTCGTGCCTGACATCTATGAGTTGGGGGCCGCTCAAATGCCTGCCTATTTCGCCGATCATGGCTTTCCATTTATTCGGGTCCGTATCCGTGAATACCGGCGCGTTGACGATCCTGTTGTCGGGGAACGCGCTCTCTACCGCCACATATTTCAAGTCCGGGTATAGCTGCCCCAGCGCTTCGCGCCCCGTGGCTGTCATCAAAACGGTCGCCCTCATGCAGGGAAGCGCGTCAGAGCTTTCAACCGTCAGCCTCGATATAGTCTGACGGCTGCCGCGCGGCTCGATCACGCCGCTTAAGCTCGGATCGGCGGTCCTGGCGATGATCCTTAAAGAGTCGTGCAGCCCGCCGGGAAGCTCCTGGCCGTATTTCGGGTCGCCGTTCTCTATCGAAACGACATCACCGTAAACCCTGTCGACCTTATAAAATTTAAAATGCCTGCCATTATCCGGCACCGGCGCGGTGTCCGGCAGGTAGTTATTCTGCGCCGTGAGCGCTGTCTCGACCGTCCTCCGCCATTCGGAGAACGGCCTGTGTTTCATCTGGGCGCGGTATTTGAAAAAGACCAGCGCTAATAGTTTCCGATAGCCGAATATCCAGTCGAGCGTCGTCCTGGAAGAGTCATCGTCTGACTTGAAGTAATGCGTGCTTCTTTTTATCGCGGGCTCACCCCTCATGCCCAGTTCGGCCAAAATATTTGCATGGACAAATTCCATATCCTTTACTTCCGCGGCCGCTTCCGGTTTCAGGTCCCCTGAAATAACGCATGGGGTCCTGTTCAGGACGCGCGTGTTATCCGCTTCATCGTGTATCATCAGGACCCTGCCAAGATGTTCCGGCGCGCGCGCGAATCTTACGCCTTCTTTGGATTGCAGGAAGAATCTGTGATACGTCTCATCCGCGTATATTACCTGTGCATCTTCGTAGGCCCGGGATTCCGGCACCTCACGCCAACCCCCCGTATCATAATCATATATGTTTGCCACCCTGCCTTCGCCTCTTTTGCCTTCACCGCCTGTAATATAAGCAACGCGTATTTTTTTATCTTTTAAGGCATCAGTCAAGAACACATTTTGCGCTTCCTCGGCATTGTCTTTTGAATCATAATCTTTGGCCGTTGCTACAAAGGCGCGCCTGCCCCGTTCTCCCGCAACCCAGAGATAAGCAGTGCCATAGCCTATGACTGTTTTACCGCCGCCTGTCGCGGCGTGGTCGAATACCATCTTCCGGCCTTCTTCTATCGCTTCGGTATTTTCGATTATCGCGGCCAACTGGCCTTTTGAAATGGTCATTCCGCGCTCTTTTAGGGCGTTATAGAACGCGGCTTGCTGAGGATCGCTGGGGCGTGCCGCGCGGGATTCGAGCGGTATCTCCTGGATGAAGGTAGGTTTTGAGGTTGAAATTTGCCGTGGTGTTATTGCCGATGGCTGCGGCTGAGCGGCTCTACCGGGCTGACGAGCAGCTTCCGGTCTACGAGCGCCCGGAGGCCCGCGGGCCGGAACCGGCGGGGCGAAGAACAAGAGGATATTCGCTCTATTGGTAAATGCGAAGCTCATAGTCGCTACTGCGGCGAGCGCTAATCCTATTATGCCGAATAACGCGGCAGCGGCCGGATCGAGATTAAGCACATTCAATACGCTCAATACTTTCATGCCGAGCCCTGTCGCGAGAATGGCAGATTGCACTGTCCGGCCGGGTTTCTCTTTGGGTTTTTCTGCAGGCACGGCGGAGGTCAATGTTTTTCCACAGGCTCTTTCTACTTCTCTTACAGCGCCCTTTAGATCGTCTGCCACATCCAGAGGCATCCCCGGCACTAAGCAGGCATATAAACTATCTACTAAGAGTTTTGCCTGAGCCTCTCTTAATATTTCCCCGCGTCTTTTCGCGTTTTCTATTGCAGTACTTGCTCCTCTAATCCTACGTCTGGCATTTTTCGTTGCGGCATTCTCTTCTTTGACAGTACCGATCTGCTTTGCCGTTCCCTTGAGCTTTTTTACCACTATGACAATAGCTGTAACGACAGCCGCCAGTACGGCAAACAGCACTAAAAGGTTATTTCCTATCCCCGCTTGTATTACGCCTGGCTCATGAAGGGGCGTCTCGCCCCTGATAAGTCTTTCATATATCGCTCTTGCGAGAATGCCCGCTCCGAAGATACCACCTATAGAAGCATTTATCCGATCCAGATTAGACGCCGTCTTTTTATAAATAAGACTCCCTAATTTTGCCCTATTGCGCACAAGTAGCTTTATAGCATCTTTATCATCGGCCTTCTCCAATGCTTTCATGCCGTCAAATCTATTCCAGACAGAGTTTGCCTTTGCTATAACCGCATCTACGGCCCATTCTCCTCCGAGACGCAGTTTGCGGGCAAGCTCGTCCAGAGCGATGGCTATCAATCTAAGATTAGTATTGGCTTTATCTGCCTCCTCAAGAGAAATGCCCGCGCCAATTTTGGACCTTCTCATGAGCCCTCTAAGCAAC
Organism: Candidatus Omnitrophota bacterium; assembly: GCA_026387165.1. Classification (GTDB taxonomy): domain Bacteria; phylum Omnitrophota; class Gorgyraeia; order 2-01-FULL-45-10; family 2-01-FULL-45-10; genus 2-01-FULL-45-10. The sequence goes on along the minus strand of JAPLMG010000015.1, from coordinate 7,501 downwards.
CAGTCTACCGGGCGATCCCGTCTCGAAGTTATGATGCGTTCGCTCAGCTCGACCATGGCCCATGCCTTCCTATTGCTGAAATATGATTTTAAGGCTGAGAGCGACATCATCAGCAGAACTACTGTGCCCAAGGAAAGAACCGCTATCCGAAAAGCGGCGGGCAGTATTCTAACGTACCTTTGCCAAAATAACATGAGAATTATTGCCGGTATCGAAATATTGCCTATCCCTAAAAAGAGATTGAGCCTCCTGTAGAATGACCTATCTTTCTCATTCACATTGCTTTCCGGCAGAGGCTCCTTCTTCCACTTCCTTATCGCTCTGCCGAGAACGACCAGAAAGGCGTATATGAAAAAGTTCAGCGCAATGAACATGACTATCCGGTAGATGCTGTTCCACATCGGCCGGGACTGGCCGGTATATACCATGGCTCGGATCTCTTCTCCCTGCGTTGGCGGCCGCGCCATGTTGATAAGGAGAAGAGCCGCGGCCCCTATAAAAACTTTCGAAAATATCTTATTGTAAAGGATAGCAATAGCCATATTCAGGAAAGGATGCTTTTTAAGATCTATTAGGGACGTGTATCTTGCGATCGTCTTTATTATGACCAACTCGAAAGCGAACGACACCCCTATGGCCGTCCAGAAACCCAAGAGACCTATACCTGCGCCGATTGCGCATTCGGCAACCGCCATGATGCCTATGAAGTTAATTATTCCAAGCGTATTATCCAGCGAAAGGAACTTTGGCGTTTGCCATTCGAGCGGTTGACCGGTCAGCATGGTCTTACCCGCGGGAAACAGCGGGGCGGGCTGCTTACGCTTGGAAATACCAAAGTCTTCCATACATATCAAAAATGCCGCCACTGCGACGAAGATCGCGACGGCAAGATTACCTGTACTTATAGCAGCGAGTCCGGCTCTAGCGCCCTCATGGATCCCGGAACCCATTATCGCTTGCACCCCTTGCCCTGTTTCGGCGAGCGCCGGTGTTGCCGACTTGACCATATGGTAGAGGAATGTTATCCCCGCTCCGAGCCATAAAAGATTTATTGTGCCTTTTAGTCCCGGGCCTTTCCCTGGTTTCTCGCGGATATATATTCCTTCATCTATGTTTAATAGTGTTCTTATTCTGCCGCGTTCGGCCATTACCCCGGGATCTTTCATCGCATCACTATCGGACGGGAAGAAACTGTCAAATTTTTTCATCGATTCAATAGCTTCTTCTCTTCTACCAGCTCTCGCCATTCTATCTATATTACGCAGAAGCGCCAAAGCAAACGTGATCTGCCTATCTCCAAGCATTTTATCAACAAGCCGTCCTACATCTATAGGGACACCTTCTCCCGGGTCTACCGGCTCATAAACCCCTTTCAGCTCTTGGACAACTTCCGGAACTTCATCATCCGGTAGATCCTTACACATCTCGACGAGGCCGCGAACGAGGCTTCTTATCTTATTAAGCTCTGCCTGCAAGGCGTTCTTGAAGATCCGGAAAGATTCGTCGTCTATCAAATTTTCAGCAACCGCGGGATTGCCGGGCAATATCCCTGAGAGCTGTCCTGCCAGGGCTGTCTTAAGTTTCTCATCAATTATGACCAGCTCTTTGTCCGATATAGATCTTGTCTGCTTCCTGGTTGTGAATATATCTATAAGGCGCTTATAATTTTCGTTCAATGGCTCGGTAAGACAAGCCAAGATCAATGCCCGCTGCGCTTCGCTTGCTTCAGCCTCAGCTGCCGGCGCGGGCGCCGGCGCCACGGGCACGGCTGGCGGCACTTGTAATATGTCGGCTTTACCATCGACACCTATTGCCAGTTCTATTGCGCGTTGTCGGGCCGCTGTTATAAGCCCTCCGGTGGCAAGTTCGGTGATTGCAAGCTGGGACGCTGAGGCGGCCTTGACCCTCTCCAATAAGCTGTTAACTTCTCCGTAAACTTCCGCGGAGCCCTCGAAGTCCCTGACCCTCACGCCTTTGGCGCGCAGTTTTGCTATCAGGCTGTCCCCGGTTATCTTGTCGGCGGGCTGGCCCTCGAATTGGCCGACCAGATATTGGAATAATCCGGCTTCTTTCAAGCGCGCTATAATGAGAGCTTCATCCTGCGGCCCCTGTGTCTTGATATATTTCTTTAGTTTTTCCGTCTCTTGCTCTAAGCGCGCGACGCGGTCCTCAAGATCATCCGGCTTTACCACTGGCCTTCTATTCTCTAAAGTTTTCTTAGCGGCTATTAAACTCGCCAATTCCCCGGATGTCGGAACTCCGATATCAACGCCGGTCTCGTCCGCTGCCCTGACGACCTTCAAATAAAGCGCTTCTTTGCCGATTTCGCCGCGTAAGCTCACGGTGGGTATGGATGCCACCGCCGTCTTGCCTTTTTCTATGGTTAAGATCTCAACGGAACCTATGAGGCCTTCCAGCTCTTTTCTTGTGAATAGCACTTCGCTGTCTCTAAGGCCCAGCTGTTTTTGCCTGCCCTCATACGCGTTTAACCATATCTCAGCTACGCTTTTCGGATTCTTTTCTTCCAGTACGGCCTGGGCCATCGCCACCAGCACCAGCTCTTTTATAAATGCCCTTATGTCGGCCGCGTTGTTGAAATTGTCCTGCGTGGCGAAGAATGACGTTGTCGCGAGATAATAATCCCCTGTCTGCAGCAGTTTCTCATAAGGCTCCTTCTTATTGGTAAGTATCGCGACATACGGCCTGTCGCCCTTGGATGAATCGAATTTCGGCAGGATGACTAAGTAGGACGTCTCTCTCTGTTTTAGAATTTCCGTGAGGCCTTTGGTATGGTAGCCGCCGGTGACTAAGGCCGCCACGCTCTGGCCGTTCTTCTGCATCTCGTTGATCGTGTTGGCGAGCATCGCGGCGTTTCTCTCTTCCGCGGTCCTGTAGAATGAAAGCGCCGGCTCTATCTCCGCGAATATCGCGCCTAAGTCATAGCCGCCTTCTATCGCGACGCCGTATTTCAGGGACGCGCTCTTTATGAATGCCGCCAACGTCTCTGCGCTGATAGACAACTCTTTGTCATTGCGAGCGACCGAAGGGAGCGAAGCAATCCCGCCTTTAGAGATTGCTTCGGCCGCTTCGCGGCCTCGCAATGACGGAATATAGGAAATCAGCTCGCCCGTATCTGCGCCGGTCAGCTTCAGCTCATACAGGGTGCTGACTAAAGAGACAAATCTCGAGAAACCGTGCAGCTTTCTCTGGTAGTCATCTTTCAGGATCTTCTCCTTTATCGAGTCCTCGAACTTCCTCACTTCCTCGAATATCTCTACAAGGTCTATCGACTCATACAGCGTTATATATTCGGTGTAAGTTATGAGGCCTTTGTAAGGCTCCGGGTCCACGCCGTAATGCCGGGCGAGCTCCTGAAGGTAGAGATAATATTCGCCCTGCGAGACCTTTCCCTGCTTGAAAGATAAGCTCCTGAGGACGAGCTGCTCGAGGTCGGTCTTAACCATCTTTTTGCTCAATATGTCTATCAGCGCGTCACGTTCCTTGTTCGCCTTCTGGAAGTCTATCTTCTTTTCTAATTTCAGCGACTCCACAAGCTTGCTGAGATTCTCATACTTTTCGTAAGTTACACCTTGAGTGGCAGCCAATTTACTTACAAGGTCCCACCTTTCGCTGAATGTTATCTTGCCGTCCCTGTGCAGTACTGAATTCTTATCCAAAAGCAAAAGATCCTTGGAATATATCTTCTCTTTCAGGTTTTCCAGAGCGGCCGTGAGATTGGCGATATCTTTTTTGGTCGATTCGTTTATCTCCTGGATCTTCCTGAACTGCTCCACGTTCTCCAGATAGAGCCGCTTATCTTCAATGCCGTACAGGGAGATCTCTTTGTCGGATGTGATGGAGAAGAATTCGCCCGCGGAGAGCTTGCCTTTCTTCATGAAGTAATTTGCCGTGTTCTTGCGGATATTTTCATCAGGGAATGTCTTCAGCAGGGATGTATCGATATAGCCTTTAGAGCCTTCTATGGCTACCAGCTTCAGGTCATAATTGGTTACCAATGAATCAAGGATGGATGCTATCGATTCCTGCGCGGCTAACGATGCGTGGGCGTCCTGGATATTGATGACCGTCCTGGCATCGCCGTTTGTGGATTTGTATACTTCCTTCGTGACGGCGACGTCTTTGGGGATGGCTATGCCGCCCTGGGGGGTGACGGCCTGAGTCTTTACAGCAAAATTCCCGCCGGGCCCTGAGCCTGTCGAGTGGCCTTGTCCTTTCGACCAAACGGGAGTTCCTTCCTGCGCCCAGACGAGATCCTGATTGATAAAGCAGACGACTAAAACAAGAGCGATCGATCTTATCCACTTCTTATTACGGGGGCTCTGCAGATCCATGATAAGCGATCTCGCCCCCAACTCTTCTCGCGTGGATAAAGAGCCGCGTGATAATACTTCCTCTACATCTCCACTCTGAGGCGCCTTTCGGCGTGCCTGCCAAGCATTCATTTTGGAGATTCCTCTTGTCTTACTATGTGTTAATAACTGTCTTTTTATTCATCCTTACACATGGAGTGTAACATATATACATTATAAGTCAATATGGGATTTATGGCTTTTTTAAGTCTTAACAAAGTTGCAACATTATAGTCCACAAGGAGTTACATTAAAAAGTTAGCGGATTGATTAGGAGTGTAAAAAAGTGGGTCTTGAGATGTGCAAAAAACGTGCCTATTTGGCGGCGTGAACTTCTTTCAGTTGTTTCCTGACATACTTACGGGTGTTCGGGCTGGGGATCTTGTTTATCCATTCTTTAACTTTTTTAAAACTGAATGTTTTTGGAAAGCGCAGCTCGGGAAAACGCCCGAACCGTTTTCCTTTATACGCCGAAATGTATAAGCTGTCTACTAACGCCTTCTCCGGTTCCGCTATCAGGAAACTGCCGCTGCCTTTATACCAACCGAACCCGCAAAAGAATGACGGCGTTATATGATGCACATAAAATGTGCCTATCTTCGTCTTGATGATCCCGGCGTGGGCCGTTGATGCGACTGTCGTTACCAGCGGGATCTGCTCTATGATGCCATATATATGGAGCGCGCTTATAAATGAGACATATGCCCGATGGGCGGGAAACAGATACGGTATCACGGCATAAGGGCTTATCGCTCCAATACCCTCTTCGGCCCAAACGCCCCTGCGTATTTTAATAACAACTCCTTCTCTTACCAGGTTATTGAGAGATTGGGTTACCACGGAAAGCGATCTTCCCGACGCCAAAGACAATTCGTGCGTGGTAAATACCTGATGCCCAAGTTTTTTAATAGCCGGCAGTATCGATCTTCTACGCATTGGATTTACGCGCCTCTTCGATAAAATTAACGACCTTTAACCTGATCTCTTCCCACGACTTTGGTTTGTCATACAACATCTGATCTTCTCCGGACAGGTACGAAACCACCGTATCCCTGAATTGTTCGAACTCGACCTCAAATATGCGCTCATACGCTTTTTGGAAGATCTCGGGACCGATATTGTCAACATGCTTGCCGCCGATATCATACTGGGAACTTAAGATATACAGGTCAAATATATCTCTTGCTTGGACCGCTTTCCTGGCGGCAAGAGCGCCGAGCTTCTGAATAACGGCGGAATAATTGTCATAATGCGGCGCCAGTAACGGCGCCAGCTTGTATGCGCGTAAAATACCGTCATCGACCAGGCCGACTACCGGATTTCCGTAAAAACCCCTGCGCGAAAATTCCACTTTTGTAAAAAGGTCCTCTCCTGAAGATGAGATCAGGTGGACCTTGAAGCGCTGTGTCGTTTCGGTCTGCTTCGCTTTAACTATATCAGGCGGTATTATCCCCGTTATTCCGAATGGCTTAAGATTTTCCTGGAATGAGCTATTATCAAGTATCTTCATTACGGTCTCTTTGAGGGGGACGACGCCTATTCCGCGGAGGTCAATATCCATATCTTCGGAATAGCGAAAACTTTTAAAGAAAAATCTCAAATTAACACCGCCTTTGACGGCATAATTTTCCGCCTTTACCGCCCTGCCGAGCCGCCTTAAGAACTCCAGGTGGAAAACTTCCCTTAACTGTAATGAATTGTATTTTTCCATAGATATAATAAGTTGTTTTATTTAGTTATAACTAAACTGCTGCTCTTTTCATCTATTTAAAGTATACACTATTTTTATCAAATTTGCAATGGGTTAGGCTGGAACGAAAGGCCGAAGGGTCGAGCGAAAAACGTGCCCGGCATCGCGCCCGAGTCCATATGGGTGATATGGGGCTCACGCTTAACGAAGCGGGCACGCCTTATTGTTATTGCGAGCGAAGCGTAGCAATCTCTTTTTAGTCCGCAAGGCACCGATATTTTCGGTACCCGCTGTTTCACTAAAGAAATAATCTTGCTTAAACCTTTTTATATAGCGCTTTTTTGGCTTTGTCTTTCAGAAGCGCGCGGCCAGAGGCGCCGGTAATAACGCTCTCTCCGGTACGCTTTTCTATCTCGGCGCGCGCTTTGCCCGCCACTATGCCGCCCTGGCGCGCAACTTGTTTGTTTGCCGGCAGGCCCCTGGGCAGTCTCTTTTTGGAGATTGCCGCGGTTGACGCTTCGGCAAGCATGTTGAGCACCAGCTCAAGGTTGGTCATATTATCGCGCAGATTTTGCTTCTTGAGGCCTTTGATTTTTTTGTACCCCTTCACGCTTCTGCCTGCCCATGCGCGCGTGATCTCATCGGTTAATATCGCGTATTCTATACCCTCTTTCATGCCCCGATCCTGCCACTCATCGGTCAGATCTTTGCGCACTTCAATGCTTTTGAGCCGCTGATTGATCCATTCTCTCGAATACCCTTTCTTAAGATATGTTTTCATGGCCCGTTCCATCGCCAGCTCAGGGTCCTCGGTTTCTTCTATGCGTTCGTAGCCTACTTTGGCCAGCCATAACTTGAACGGTTCCGCCTTAGGCGAGGGGATGGATTGAATGAGGCGCAGAAGCGTCTCGGTATCGGCAGCATCTGTAAAGTAAAATTTGCCGTCGGCGGCCCGCATTTTCAGTTGGTGACAATTTGTCACCGACTCACTGCCTTCCTTTTTTAGCCTTTCTTTTAGTTTATTCCAATATTTTCGAGCCGTTTGAAAATTTGGCTGATCTGTTAAAGCCTGAACCACGTCCACTACAGAAAAATACCAAAGCTCCTTGTCGCCATCCCAATGTCTACGCACAGTGTTTTGATGAAAAAGAACAAGTGACTGTGATTGCTTCATGACATTTTCCTCCTTTTATATACAGACGTGCCATTCACAAAATTATTTTCTCATCGGAGAATCCTAAATCTCCATTTCTTTTTGCCCTGCATCCCCTCTCACCTTTTGCGGAGAGGATTTTAGCCCTTATATTTCCTCTCCCCCTTCCGGGGGAGAGGATTAAGGTGAGGGGGACAATCTTTTTCCTGTTTTCTATAACCCCCTGAATTACTTCATAAACCCCGTCGATATTATTCAATATATCTGAATCGCCGAATCTTACTATCT